>JAPLBU010000343.1 GCA_026392575.1 Actinomycetota bacterium
AGATCATCGGGACTGTTCCGGCGGGAGATGCGGCAGATGCCGAGCGCGCGATCCTCGCGGCACGCCGGTCCTTCGATGGCTGGTCAACAACGCCCATCGAGGAGCGTGCGGCGGTGGTCCAGGCGATCGCTGACGGTCTGCGTGAGCGCGAGGCGGAGCTCGCCGAGATGATGGCCAAGGAGGTCGGCACGCCGCTGGCCATCTCCGTTCGCGTCCAGGTCGGGCTCGCCGCGTCGGTGTTCGAGACGATCGCCGAGGCCGCACTCGAACTTCCGGCGGAGGAGCGGGTGGGCAATTCGCTCATCATCCGGGCCGCCGCAGGCGTGGTCGGCGCCATCACCCCGTGGAACTACCCGCTGTACCAGCTCGCCGCCAAGGTCGGCCCTGCCCTGGCGGCCGGCTGCACCGTCGTCGTCAAGCCGAGCAGCGTTGCGCCGCTGGCGACATTCACCCTCGCGGAGATCGTCGACGGCCTCGGCCTTCCTGCGGGTGTCTTCAACCTCGTCTCCGGCCGGGGGGCACTGGTGGGCGATGTGCTGTCTTCCCACCCGCAGGTCGACATGGTGAGCCTCACCGGATCCACCGGCGCCGGCGTGCAGGTGGCGAAGTCGGCTGCCGGGACGATCAAGAAGGTCGCGCTCGAGCTGGGTGGCAAGTCGGCGTTCCTGCTGGCGGAGGGCGCTGACCTCGATGCGGCCGTCGGCGCGGCCGTGCGTGGCTGCTTCGTCAACAACGGGCAGACCTGCTCGGCGACGACGCGCCTGATCGTGCCGCGCGCACTGCTCGCCGAGGTGGAGGAGCGCGTCGCCGCAGCCGTCAACGCCTTCACCGTCGGCAACCCCCTTGATCCGACCACGGACCTTGGTCCGGTGGCGTCGGCGGGTCAGTTCCGCTCCGTCAAGGAGTACATCGAGATCGGGATGTCCGAGGGCACGCTGATCGCCGGCGGTCCGGGCGCAGTCGAGGGCCTCGACCGCGGCTACTTCGTCAAGCCCACGGTGTTCAGCCGACTCGATCCCGGCGCGCGTGTCGTGCAGGAGGAGATCTTCGGACCCGTTCTTGCGATCGTGCCCTACGAGGGCATCGAGCAGGGCATCGCCATTGCGAATGACAGCGAGTTCGGCCTGTCGGGTGCAGTGTGGGCGGCCGACATCCCCGAGGCGGTGCGAATCGCCAAGCGGCTGCGTACCGGCCAGGTTGCGATCAACGGCGGTCGCTTCAATGCTCGTGCGCCGTTCGGCGGTTTCAAGACGTCTGGCGTCGGCCGCGAGCTCGGCCATCACGGGCTGGCGGAGTACTTCGAGCTGATGAGCCTGCAGTTCCCGTCGGCTGACGATCTCGGCAGCTTCGGGCAGACCGTCTAGATGGACCAGCCCTGCGAGTTCCTCCTGGTTCGGCATGCCCGACCGGAGCCTGACGGCACGATGGATCCAGGCCTCGGGGATCTCGGGCGGGAGCAGTCGCGAGCGCTGGTTGAGCATTTGGACGGCGTCGCGATTGACGCTGTCTACGCGAGCCACCTGAAGCGAGCGGTGCAGACAGCAGAGCCGCTGGCGGCCCATCGCGGCTTTGAACTCGTGATCGACGAGGGCCTGCGTGAGTGGGTGTCCAATGCGACCCAGTACGTGGGCACGGAGAACCTCAAGGATCCCAATCGTGCAGAGTCGTTCCGGCAGGGTCGGTTCGAGGACGAGTTCCTGCCCCCGCACAACGCGGACGAACTCCGCGCGACGATGATCGCGACCGTGCGGCGCATCGGGCTGACCCATCTGGGCGAGCGTGTCGTCGCGGTGAGTCATGGGGGAGCGTCGAACACCTTCCTTGCGGAGGTCATCGGCAGTCCCCGGCAGTTCTTCTTCAATCCGGGTTACGCGTCGATCTCGCGGGTGCAGATCTGGCCCGACGGCAGGTTCGTCCTGATGAGCGTTAACGAGCCCACCTCGGCTCGGGACCAAAGGCCTGACTTGCTCCCTGGCGGTTGACGGGGACTCCTCCATGACCCAAAGTTGTATAGATAACTTTGGATCGCATTGAGGAGCGACATGACCGAGCTGATCGCCGAAGACCAGGACCTCGAGCTGGAGCGCGAGGTCCCGCAGTGGCTGCGGTGCGATGTCCTCGACGGTGAGGCCCGCGAGCAGGCGATGGACATGATGCGCCGGTTGACGGTGAACCTGCGCAACCAGACCACCGATCAGGCGGCCTCCACGCTGGAGGAGCCGATCGACAACTACCTCGACCCGGATGTCTTCAAGTCCGAGGTCGACCTGATCTTCAAGCGCATCCCGCTTCCGCTGGCGCTGTCGGCGGAACTGCCGGAGAAGAACTCGTACAAGGCAATCGAGGCGGTCGGCGTTCCCGTCGTCATGACGCGCGATGCCAAGGGCGAGGCGCACGCGATGCTCAACGTGTGCCGGCACCGCGGCGCGCTGCTGTGCGAGGGGCGCGGCTCCGCGCGGGCGCTGACCTGCCCGTACCACGCGTGGTCATTCAGCATGGACGGCGGCGAGCTCAAGGGTGTCTACGGGGAATCGACCTTCGGCGACTTCGACAAGTCCGAGCGTGGGCTGATCGAGCTGCCCTGTGTGGAGAGGCACGGCGTCATATTCGTCTGCCTGACCCCAGGACTGGCGATGGACATCGACTCATGGCTCGGAGATTGGGGTCCGCAGCTGGCCTCCCTCAAGCTCGACGAGTGCCACGTGTTCTCGTCGCGCATGATGCCCGGACCGAACTGGAAGGCCACAATCGAGGGCTACCTTGAGGCCTACCACTTCGCGGCGACCCACCCCAACACGGTGTTCGCGGTGAACCACGGCAACACGATGGTGTTCGACGGCTTCGGTCCGCACGAGCGCCTCGGCTTCGCGCTTCGGACGATCGACGACGTGGCGGACGGGCCCGAGGAGGCATGGGATCCCTCGCACCATGTCGGCGCGATCTTCTGGACGTTCCCGGGCTTCTCCATCGCGGGTGGCTGGCGTCAGCGCATGACCGTCGCGTTGTGCCTGCCCACGGGCAAGGTTGACGAGTCGATCACCGAACATCGCATCGTCGTGCGGCATGCGATCAACGAGACCGTCCAGCACGATCTCGAGGTCATGCGTGACTGGTTCTACGACGTCGTCTACAACGAGGACTACCTGACGCAGTACGGCGTCCAGAAGGGGGTGGCCGCCACCGGTGGGCACACGCAGGTCTTCGGCCGCAACGAGATCGGCGTGCAGTATCTCCACCAGACGATCAACCGACTGATCGACGAGAACTACCAGGAGGGGTACGCCAGGCCCCGGGTCGTCTAGAGCGGGATTGCATTGACATCCGATAGTCGGCAGACCATAGTTGTGTAGACAACTTCGGGGCGCTGCCGGCTGGCCGGGCCCTGCCGATCTCCGAGGAGTTCCCCGTGGCCGACGTCGCCGAGAAGCTTGATCCCGAGGTCCTGCCGGAGTACATCCCGAGCGCAGTTCTCGATGGCGAGGCTCGCGAAGAGGCCGTCCGCATGATGCTGCGGCTGGCCGAGCATGTGCGGAACAAGACGACCGATCAGGCCGACGCCAACTGGCAGGAGCCGGTCGAGAACTACGCCGACGAGGAGCTCTTCCGCGTAGAGGTCGAGACCCTGTTCAAGCGGATCCCGCTGCCGTTGGCGCTGTCATGCGAACTGCCGGAGAAGAACTCGTACAAGGCGATTGAGGTCGTGGGTGTGCCGGTGGTGCTCACGCGCGACGCCAAGGGCGAGGTGCACGCGATGCTCAATGTGTGCCGCCATCGCGGTGCCCTCATCTGCGGCGAAGGCACAGGCACCTCCCGGGCGCTCACCTGCCCGTACCACGCCTGGTCGTACGGCATGGATGGCGAACTCCGGGGCATCTACGGGGAATCGACGTTCGGCGACTTCGACAAGTCGGAGCGCAATCTCATTCAGCTGCCCGTCGTTGAGGCCGCCGGGCTCATCTTCGTCTGCCTGACCCCTGGCCTGGAGATTGACATCGAGAGCTGGCTCGGTGACTTCACCCCGGTGCTCGAGGCACTCAAGCTCGATGAGCTGCACCTGTTCTCGTCGCGCATGATGCCGGGCCCGAACTGGAAAGTCGTGATCGAGGGCTACCTCGAGGGATACCACTTCGCCTCGCTCCACCCGAACACGGTCTTCAAGACGAATCTGTCGAACACCGCCATCTTCGACGGCTTCGGTGCACACGAGCGGGTCGCCTTCGCCCTGCGCAACCTTGAGGGCCATATGAATGGCGGCGCCGAGGTCGAGACGCTGGACCCGTCGGCCAACGTCGGCGCGATCATCTGGCTGTTCCCCGGGATGGCATTCGCCGGTGCGTGGCGTGAGCGGATGACCTGCTCGCTGGTCCTGCCGACCACCAGCGTCGGGGCGTCGATGACCGAGCAGCGGGTCTTCACGCGCCAGCCCGTCACGGACGAGAACCGCGAGGATCTTGAGGTCTTCCGGGACTTCTTCTACGACGTCACCTATGGCGAGGACTACATCACCGGCTACGGCGTCCAGAAGGGCGTCGCCAATGTCGGCGGCACCACCCAGATCTACGGCCGTAACGAGCCGGGGGTCCAGTACCTCCACCAGACGATCAACCGCCTGATGGCCGAGAACCACCGCGACGGCGATCCGGAGCCTCGCAGGGCCTGACCCCGGGTCGGGAGAAGCTAGGACGACCAATTTTCCGGTTTCCATTGACGGACTCAAGTAACTGGTGTGTGATGTCGGCACGACGGTGACCCGTAAGGGCACCCCTAATCAGCAGGAGTCCCCATGGCAGGTTCGCTCGACGGCAAGATTGCGGTCATCACCGCTGGCAGCACGGGCATTGGCTTCGGCATCGCCAAGGCGTTCGTCGCCGAAGGCGCCTCCGTGGTGCTGGGAAACCGCTCCGAGGAGAAGGGCGCCTATGCGCTCGAGCGCCTTGCCGTTGGTGATCGCGCCGTCTTCAAGGCGACTGATGCCCTCGTGCGCGGCGAAGTGGACGCCCTCGTCGACTTCGCCGTCGCTCACTACGGCACCA
>JAPLBU010000228.1 GCA_026392575.1 Actinomycetota bacterium
ATCATCGTCATCGCCGTGACCTCGTGGGCGCTCACCGCGCGCGTCGTTCGTGCTCAGACGCTCGCCATCCGCGAGTTGCCGTTCGTCGAGCGCGCTCGAGTGCTGGGCGCCGGGGACACGCGGATCATGACGCGGCACATCCTGCCCAATGTGTTCCCCGTCATCTTCGCGCAGGCGGTACTCACGGTTGCCGTGGCTATCCTTTCCGAGACCACGCTGGCGATCCTCGGCCTGGGCGACCCCACCTCGATCTCCTGGGGGCGCACGATCGAGGAGGCGTTCAATGGGGGCGCCATGACGAACGGCTACTGGTGGTGGATCGTGCCGCCCGGGCTCGCGGTCGTGTGTGTCACGCTCGCGTTCACCCTGTGCGGGTATGCCCTGGAAGAAGTGCTCGACCCCCGGCTGAGACCGGAATGATGAAGGAGTCTCGATGAGTCAAGAGCACGCCAACCCGTTCGAGTCGGAGGGGCAGTGGTTGAAGTGCGCCCTCCATACCCATTCGAGCGTCAGTGACGGCACCCTGCCGCCGGACCTGCTTGCGCGCGCCTATGAGGATGCCGGTTTCGATGTCCTGTCGATCACTGATCACTGGCGGATCGCCGAGGCGCCGTCAACCGATCGCCTGCTCACCATCCCGGGCGCCGAACTCGGATTCGACCTGTTGAAGCCCGCCTACCCCCGCCAGTCGGCGGAGTTCCTCGTGTGGGGCATCGACCACCTGCCGGAGGATCCCGGCGGCGACCGGGACAACTGGTGCTTCAACGCGGAGGAGAACTGGGAGGTGCGCACCTTCCCGAGCCTGACGGATGGCGCATCTTGGGCCACCGGGCTGGGTGCCGTCGTGTACGTCGCGCATCCGTACTGGAACGGCTTGTCAGTCGAGGAACTGCGCGAGAGTGAAGGCTACGTCGGTCTAGAGGTCTTCAATGGCTCGGCTGAAATCGAGACGGGGCGAGGGGATTCCTCGGTCTGGTGGAACGCCCTGCTAGCCGACGGCCGGACCGTATTCGGCATCGGAACGGATGACCAGCACTATCCGCTTTTCGAGCTGGGTGTCGCCTGGACGATGGTGCGCGCTGCGGACCGTTCCGTCGAAGCGGTACTTGAAGCCCTGCGTCAAGGACACAGCTACTTCTCGCACGGCCCAAGCATCCATCACATTCAAGCGAACCGGGACTACGTCGAAGTAACCTGCTCGCCGGCACGCAGCGTTGTGCTTCACATGGAGCAGGAGTACGGCGTCAGCGTCACGATTGGTCGCAACGGACGTCGTATGGGCAGGATTCTTGAGACTGATAGCGCTGGTTTGATCACTCGGGTTAGTTTGGATTGCGATCATGAAGCAGCTCAATATCGGCGAGTCAGCGTGATCGACGAGAGCGGCGCCAAAGCCTGGAGCAATCCCTTCTAGGATCCCCGCAAGTCTAGAATGCTGCCAAAACGCGGCTATTCATAATCTTCTTTCCTATTTCCTGGGGGGAAAATGAGCGACACAGAAGGTTTTGTTTCCGGGTTGCCATGTTGGATCGACACCAGCGTGGATACCTCCGAACTGCGGCAAGGACTGATCGACTTCTACGGCTCGCTGATGGGCTGGACTTTCGACGTC
>JAPLBU010000350.1 GCA_026392575.1 Actinomycetota bacterium
AACACCACCTGCAGCAGCAGGTCACCCAGCTCTTCGCGCAGCCCGACCCGATCGGCCTCCTCGATGGCCTCGACGGTCTCGTAGGCCTCCTCGACGAGGTACTCCACGAGCGATGCGTGGGTCTGCCGGGCATCCCAGGGGCAGCCGCCAGGAGAGCGCAGCCGATCCATCACCGCGACCAGGTCGAGCAGTCGTTCCCCCGGGCGTGGTGCGTCGGTCATCAGCCGACGGCGGGCGGGGTCGACAGATCGTTGGGGACCGGGCCGACCTTCAAGGTAGCCGGGTTCCACGTGCCGTAACGCGGGCTGACCGTGGTGTTCAGTTCATTGCTGAGGGCGACGGCAGCCTCGACGACCGCCTGTCCCTGCTGCTCCGCCGAGCCCTGCGGGGCGAGGGTGATGCCGAGCTGCTGTGCCTGCGCATTCAGCCGCACGATGGACTGGATCTGAGAGGGCGCAACGCCCTGCTCGATGAAGAGCTTCTCGACGGCGGCGCGGTCGCCGGCCTGCGCGTCGTAGTTGGCCAGCTGCTCGTCGATCATGCCCTGCGTGATGACGATTGAGTTGCGTTCGGCGAGGGTGTCAAGCAAGTCGATGGTGATCATCCGCCCGAGCATGTCGCCCGTGAGGGCCGGATCGGCGGCGGTGATCGGCTGGCCCTTCGCGGTGAGGACGGCCTCGACCTCGGTGGTGAGCGCCTGCTCCGTGATCCGGGTGTCGCCCATCGTCGCTGCCGAGCCAGCCTCCTGACCGGCGCATGCGCTGAGGAGGAGCGCGGCTGCCGCCATCACGGCTGCTGCCAGGGCAATGCGCGGACGTCGGGCTGTGGTCATGACTTGGACTCCATCGGCGTTGCGGGCAGCAGAAGGGCGGTGACGAGATCGGCCGCCCAGGACAGCAGTTCGGTGTCGCGAACCGGCTGCCCGCCCATGAGGGCGGTCACCGGACGCGGCACAACGATCGTACGGACCGCCGGCTTCACCAGCGTGCGCGGGTAGAGGCGGGCCAGCCGCATCTGCCCGGACTCCGGCAGCTCCACGGGGTGGAACCGGATTCCGCTGCCCTGGAGCACGACCTCGCTCAGACCCGCGCGGCGGGCGAGCACCCGGAATCGGGCTACCGAGAGCAGCGACTCGACCGTTGTCGGCAGGGCTCCGTACCGGTCGAGGAGTTCCGCCGCCACCTCGTCGACAGCCTCATCGGTCGATGCCGCGGCGAGCCGCCGGTATGCCTCGAGACGCAGGCGCTCATGCGGGACGTACTCGGCCGGGATGTGGGCGTCGATAGGCAGCTCGACCTTCACCTCGCCCGGCGTGGTCACCACCTCGTCCTTGTACTCAGCGAGCGCCTCGCCGACCAGCCGAACGTAGAGATCGAAGCCGACGTCGGCGATGTGGCCGCTCTGCTCACCGCCCAGCAGGTTGCCCGCGCCGCGGATCTCAAGATCCTTCAGGGCGATGTGCATCCCCGACCCGGGGTCGGTGTGCTGCGCGATCGTGGCCAGGCGCTCATGCGCGGTCTCGGTAAGCGGCTTGTCCGGCGCGTAGAGGAAGTACGCGTAGGCACGCTCGCGCCCTCGGCCCACGCGCCCGCGCAGCTGGTGCAGCTGCGACAGGCCGAACGTGTCGGCGCGATCGACGATGAGCGTGTTGGCGTTCGCGATGTCGATGCCGGACTCGACGATGGTCGTGCAGACGAGGACGTCGATCTGCTTGTCCCAGAAGTCGACGATCACCTGCTCCAGCGCACCCTCGTTCATCTGCCCATGCGCGACGGCGATGCGAGCTCCCGGCACGAGCTCGCCGATCCGACGGGCCACGCGGTCGATGGACTCGACCCGGTTGTGCACGAAGAAGATCTGCCCCTCGCGCATGAGCTCCCGGTTGATCGCCGCCGTGATCTGCTTGTCGTCGTAGGGCCCGACGAACGTCAGCACCGGATGGCGCTCCTCGGGCGGCGTCTGGATCACCGACATCTCGCGGATGCCTGTTACGGCCATCTCGAGCGTGCGCGGGATTGGTGTGGCCGACATGGCCAGCACGTCGACGTTGGTGCGCAGGGCCTTGAGATGCTCCTTGTGCTCAACGCCGAACCGCTGCTCCTCGTCGATAACGACGAGGCCGAGATCCTTGAACCGCACACCGGACGTCAGTAGCCGGTGTGTGCCGATGACGACGTCGACGCTGCCATCGGCGATCCCGGCCACGGCGGCCTTCGCATCAGCGTCGCTGCTGAAGCGTGACAGGGCAGCGACTTTGATGGGGAACGCAGCGAACCGCTCCGCGAAAGTTGAGAGATGCTGCTGGACGAGCAGCGTCGTGGGGACCAGAACGACAACCTGCTTCCCGTCCTGCACGGCCTTGAATGCCGCCCGCACGGCGATCTCCGTCTTGCCGTAGCCGACATCGCCGCAGATCAGCCGGTCCATGGGAATCTGGCGCTCCATGTCAGCCTTGACCTCGTCGATGCACGCCTGCTGGTCGGGCGTCTCGACGTAGGGGAAGGCATCCTCGAGTTCGCGCTGCCACGGCGTGTCCGTGCCGAACGCATAGCCCTTGCTCGCCTGCCGCGTCGCGTACAGCCGGATCAGCTCGCCGGCGATCTGCTTGACCGCCTTGCGCGCCCGCCCCTTGGCCTTCTGCCAGTCGGCACCACCGAGTCGGTGCACCGTCGGCGCCTCTCCCCCGACGTACCGGGTGATGAGGTCGAGCTGGTCAGTCGGGACGAACAGCCGGTCGGCCGGTTGGCCGCGCTTGCTGGCCGCGTACTCGAGGACGAGGTACTCGCGCTCCGCACCGGCGACAGCACGCTGCACCATGTCGATGTACTTGCCGACACCGTGCTGCTCGTGGACGACATAGTCACCGGGCTTGAGGGTCAGCGGATCGATCGCCCGTCGGCGACGCGACGGCAGCCGACGCATGTCCTTGGTTGACGACCGCTGGCCGACGATGTCGTTCTCCGTGATCACGGTCAGGCCGCACGAGTCGACGACGAATCCGTGCACCAGCCGGCCGCGCGTCACCGTGACGAGGCCCGGCTCCGGCACGGTCGACAGGTCCGCCATCTCGATGACCGGCACGCCGGCATCCGCGAGTTCCTCCACCATGCGGGTGACCGAGCCGTGGCCCTCGGCCAGCAGCGCTACACGCGATCCGGCGGCTGCCCACTCCTTCATTTCCGAGATCGCACGGGTCGAATCACCGCGATAGGACTCGAGTTCATGGCCCGGGATGCGGATCCGCTGGGCGACCATCCGATCATCGGGATCGTCGCTCGTCTCGGCATCGGTCACCAGCGGCGTCAGCCGCCACCATGCATCGCCACGCGCCGCAGCGATGGCACGCACGTCGTCGAGCTCGCGGTAGCTCGCCGCGGCGAGGTCGATCGGCGTGGTGTTGCCGACGGCCGCGTTGTGCCATGACGCCATCAGGAACTCCTGAGCGGTGCGCACGACATCATGCGCGCGTCGACGGATCCGCTCCGGCTCGAGGAGAACGACATGGGCTGTCGTCGGGATGAGCTCAAGAGGCGTGGTCATCGCATCGACGAGCACCGGAGCGAGCGACTCCATGCCCTCGACCGCAATGCCCTGCGCCAGGCGATCGCACATCTCCGCGAGCATCGGCGAACTCGCAGCGAGCGCCGCCGCACGGGCGCGCACCTCGGGGGTCAGCAGCAGTTCTCGCACCGCCGGGGCCCACAGGCCCTCCTCGGCAAGCCCCAGCGACCGCTGGTCGGCCACTCAATACGCAGCGGGTGCTCGTCGGTCGGCGGGAACACGTCGAGGATGCCGCCGCGCACCGCCACCTGCCCGCGCCGTTCGATGAGGTCGTTGCGCTCGTAGCCCAGACCGACGAGTTCATCGACCAGGTCGTCGAGCACCACCTCGTCGCCCACAACCAATCGCACGGGTGCGACATCCGCGATGGTCGAAACGACGGGCTGGAGGAACGCGCGCACGGACGTGACGAGAACGTCGATCGGCGGCGTCAGCGGGTCGGCGGCATCGGCATGCGCAAGGCGTCGCATGATCGCGACGCGGCGCACGACCGTGTCGGACGATGGCGACAGTCGCTCATGCGGCAGCGTCTCCCACGACGGGAACACGGCGACACTCACCGACGGCAGCAGCCCCGGCAGCGCACTCGCGATGTCCTCGGCCTCGCGGCCAGTGGCGGTCACGACCACGACGGGGCTGGACCCCGCGCGATGGGCGACCAACTGCGCAACCAAGAGGGGATGCAGTGATTACGGCGCTTCGACCGTGGTCCCCGACCCTGCTGCAGCAAGGTCACGCACGGCCTCAAACCCGGCGTCGCCGCCGAGGCAGGTGAGCAGGCCGGAAAGGTTCACGAACGGGC
>JAPLBU010000246.1 GCA_026392575.1 Actinomycetota bacterium
CAGCGGCCTTCCGAAGCGTCTCGGTGGCCTCCTCCCAGACGTCATCGGTGCCCACGCTCTTGTTCGGGTCGCGGGTCGACAGCTCCAGGTAGAAATCATCGAGGCCGTAGTCACGGAGCAGATCCAGGGTGAACGTCAGCAGCGAGTCAAGCTCGTCGGCCATCTGCTCCTTGGTGCAGTAGATGTGCGCATCATCCTGCGTGAAGCCACGTGCACGCGTCAGCCCCTGAACGACACCCGACTTCTCATACCGGTAAACGGTGCCGAACTCGAACAGGCGCAGCGGCAGCTCGCGGTAAGAGCGTCCGCGCGCATCGAAGATCAGGTTGTGCATGGGGCAGTTCATCGGCTTGAGGTAGTAGTCGACCCCCTGCTTGCGGACGTGACCGTCGGCATCTACCTCCGCGTCGAGCTGCATGGGCGGATACATGCCCTCTGCGTACCAGTCGAGGTGACCGGACTTCTCGAAGAGCGCACCCTTCGTGATGTGCGGGCTGTTGACGAACTCGTAGCCCGCCTCCTCGTGACGGCGACGCGAGTAGTCCTCCATCACCCGACGGACGACGCCACCCTTGGGATGGAACACCGCGAGGCCGGAGCCGATCTCCTCGGGGAAGCTGAACAGGTCCATCTCCGCGCCGAGCCGACGATGATCGCGACGCTCGGCCTCCTCGAGAAAGGTCAGGTGCGCCTTGAGCTCGTCCTTGCTCGGCCAGGCCGTGCCGTAGACGCGCTGCAACTGCTCGTTCTTCTGGTCGCCGAGCCAGTAGGCAGCGGCGGTGCGCATGAGCTTGACGGCGTTCTGCGGGATGTAGCGGGTGTCGGGCACATGCGGGCCCCGGCACAGGTCGCCCCAGCAGCGGTCGCCCGTCTTCGAATCGACGTTGTCGTAGATCGTGAGTTCGACGCCGCCGACCTCCATGACATCTGCACCGCCGTCGGAGCCGATCAGCCGGAGCTTGTACGGCTCGTTGGCCAACTCACGCACCGCGTCGTCCTCGGACACCACCCGGCGCTGGAACCGCTGCCCCGACTTGATGATCGCCACCATGCGCTTCTCGAGGTCGACAAGGTCCTCGGGAGTGAACGGGGTCTCGACGTCGAAGTCGTAGTAGAAGCCGTCCTTGATGGGCGGCCCGATGCCGAGCTTCGCCTCCGGGAAGGCACCCTGCACCGCCTGGGCGAGCACGTGCGCTGCGGAGTGACGCAGGACTGCCAGCCCCTCAGGGGTGTCGACCGTGACGGCCTCGACCACGTCGGTCTCGGTGACAGGGGTCATGAGGTCGCGCAGTTCGCCGTTGATGCGGGCCACCACGACCGACCGGTCGCCGCCCACGATGTCCAGGGCGGTTGTGGCCACCGGTCTTCTCCTTGTCAGGACGCTGTCGGATGGACAGCAGGGCGGGCTTCTTCGGTGGGCGATACTGGGTTCGAACCAGTGACCCCTCGCGTGTGAAGCGAGTGCTCTACCACTGAGCCAATCGCCCGAAGTGCGATCACCCTACCCCAGCCCGCTCCCCCCTTCGTTGACTGGGACTGGCCCTGGCTAGGCGCGTCAACCCCCACAAACCGCCACATGCGGGTTACCGTGGGGACACCAACGAAGCAAGGAGCACCTATGCGCATAACCAGCCGCCGACGCGGCCTCACCCTCGGGGCGATCACCGCCTCTGCAGTCGTGCTCAGCAGCCTCACCATCGCTGCCGCACCTGCACAGGCCACCGTCACCGGGCTCGGCGGTCCGGTCGGCGTCCTGCAGACCGTCACGGTCACCGACACCGGTCCCAACCTCCCGGGTCAGTCGACCTGCACGGTTTTACCCACGATCAACGGGGCGACTCAACTGGCGGTCACCGGGACGCTCAACAACGGGACCCTCACCTTCCAATGGGCGCCCACCTCTATCGGCGCGGCCACCTTCTCGCTGCCCGACTGCACGACCTCTTCCGTGATTCCCGCCGCGAACATCACGCAGGTGCGCACCAGCACCACCATCTCCACGCCCAACACGGCGCAGATCGGTGTCGCCACCAAGGTCCTCGTCACGGTGCAGTCGGCGAGCCCCAGCGCATACGCACCCACCGGACAGGTCGTCGTCCGCAACGCGAACGCGGCCGTGCTCGCCACCATGGGTCTGACAGCTGGCCCCGGTACCGGCCAGTCCTTCGCCTACTTCTGGTTCACCGCACCGACGGCTGGCACCTACTTCTTCCAGGCGACGTACAACGGTGACTCGAACGCGACGACGTCAGTGTCGCCGCAGGACACGATCATCGCCACCCCCAGCGGCGGCACGATCTCGCTGACGGCCCCCAGCACCATGACGCAGGGCGTGCCCGTCTCGCTGCTCGCCACCGTGCTGCCGAACGGCGTGCAGGGCTCGGTCGGCTTCACCGTCAACGGTGCACCGATCAGCGCCTCGATCCCGATCGTCAACAACATGGCCTCGATGCTCTGGACGCCCAATGTCGTCGGCGCCGTCACGCTCGGCGCGAGTTACACCACCAACCAGGGTGGTACGGGCTCGACGTCCTCCAATGTGACCGTTGTCGCGGGACCGGCGTCCAGGGACGTCATCACGCTGACGCAGCCCGGGGTCGGACCGTGGGCGGTCAACGGCGTTTACACGCTGCCCAACGGGGCACGGTTCACCTTCGCCGCATCGACCCTCTCGGGTGCGGGAGCCCGGGTGGCAACGGCTACTCGGGTGTTCAGCAGGGCTACACCGTCTCAATGGTCCCCGGAAACCAGACGGCGGCGCTCGCGGCTCCGAACTCGGGGAACTTCAGCACGGGTCGCACGATCCGCCTGCAGAATCCGCCCCAGGGCCAGACCAACGCGGGACAGAACGTCACGTGGCGGGTCACCAGTGGCGGCAACCGCTGCCGGCTCCGGTATCCGTCCAACGGTGCGGTCAACCTGCAGCTTCAGCGGGCCGGCCAGTGCAATGTGACTGCTCGCGCGCCGGGCATCGCAGGCCAGTGGAACGCGTTCCGGCTGGATCGCTCCTACCGGGCTCGCTAGTCGCACAGCACGTCAAGACGAAGGGCCCCGGCGATCCGCCGGGGCCCTTCGTGCTGTTGGCGGGTGGCTCAGGGATCGATGTCGAGGGGAGCGCGCTCGCCGAAGGCCGCCTGCAGTTCCAGACTGATCGGCCCGGCCGTTGCCCACTCACGGTCGTCGGAGCGCACAACGGGATGCACGTTGCGGGTCGACGAGGTGATGAACACCTCGTCGGCGTCGGATAGGACCCCGATCGGCAGCGTCTCCTCCGACGCACCGAACCACTCCAGCACGAGCTCGCGGGTGATGCCGGCCAGGCACCCGCTGGAAAGCGGCGGGGTGAGCACCTGGCCATCGATCACGACGAACACGTTCGTGCCGGTGCCCTCGCACAGTTCGCCGCGCGTGTTCGCGAGCACCGCTTCCGATGCTCCCCGCTGGTGCGCGAACTGCAGCGCGACCACATTCTCCGCGTACGACGTCGACTTCACCCCCGCGACGGCCGACCGCTCGTTGCGCGTCCACGGGACAGTCGCGATGGTCGTGGTTGGCGGCCAGGGTGCGGACGACGCGACGGCTAGCACGAGCGTGGGCACCGCGTCGCCGCGATCACTGCCCAGCGGGGCGATACCGCCCGTGTACGTGATGCGAAGGCGACCGTGGCCTGCCATCGCCTCGGTGTTCGCCGCGACGACCTCGCCCGCAGCAACGCGCACCACATCGAGATCCGGTTCGACGAGGCCGAGGGCGCACGCCGACGCGGTCAGCCGCCGAAGGTGCCGGGTGAGCGCGAACGGGCCGTCGGGCGTCACCTTCAGCGTCTCGAAGACCCCGTCGGCAACGGTGAAGCCGTGGTCGAGGACGTTGACCCGGGCCTCTGCCGCATCGACGAGTCCGCCGCCGTCCCGACGTCCCACCCAGATCCTCATGGGCCAGCAGCCTGCCATGTCCCGCTTGCGACATCGACGAGACGTGCGGCCTTCAGCTCGGTCTCGCGCCACTCTGCGGCCGCATCCGAGCCCCAGGTGATCCCGGCGCCCGTGCCGAAGCGCAGGATGCCGTCGCGCAGCCAGAACGTCCGGATGGCGACGGCCAATTCGGCCTCCCCCGTATCCGCATCCACCCATCCGAAGGCTCCGCAGTAGAACTCCCGCTCGACGGATTCCAACGAAGCGATGAGGTCGAGTGCCGACAGCTTCGGCGCTCCCGTGACCGAGCCCGGCGGGAACGTCGCCTCGAGCAGGTCCACCCAGGAGGTGCCGGCAACGAGCAGGGACTCGACGTACGAGACCAGGTGCACAAGTCCAGGATGCTGCTGGACCTCCAGCAGCGTGGGCACCATGACCGACCCAGGCACGCTCACGCGGGAGAGGTCGTTGCGAACCAAGTCGACGATCATGATGTTCTCTGCGGCGTCCTTGGCGGTCAGGTCGGCGACGGTGCGGCCGGTGCCCTTGATCGGCCCCGACCGCGCGATCGACCCGGCATCGGTCGGCCGCACCTGCAGGAAGAGCTCGGGGCTCGCGCTGGCGATGGCCACATCGGACTCAGGAAGCCGCAGGAACCCGCCGTACGGCGACGGATTGCCGATATCGAGCAGTGCCCACAGCCCCGCGATGTCGTCGGCCTGCGTGGTCGGTAGCTGCGCGGACAGCACGCGACAGATATTGGCCTGGTAGACGGATCCCGCGGCGATTGCCTCCCGCGTCGCCTCGACCGCGGCCACGTACTCCGCCTCGTCCATCGACGTGTCCCAGTCCGCCGTCGCCGGCCCAGCCCACGGTCCCACTGCGCCGCTGGGCATCTCCCGCGACCAGGTGGCGAATCTCGCGAGCACGGGTGCACCGCGGTACGGGATGGCCACGGCCCACCGTCCGCCGCTATCGAGTGCGGCGAGGTCGCTCGTGACCTCCTGGAGGTCCGTCGCCCAGCATTCGCCGAGGCGGGCAAGCGGCGAGTTCAACACCCGCCCATCATGGCGGTTCCGTGCGCACGCAGCGCCCGATTGCCGCCCTGATTCGCGGCATTGCTCCATCGTCGGATATGGTTTCGACTCGATCGAAAGATCGTGCGGACGTAGCGCAGCTGGTAGCGCATCACCTTGCCAAGGTGAGGGTCGCGGGTTCGAATCCCGTCGTCCGCTCGGAGTTGCGAGCAGCACGTGAGGCTCGCTCAGCGCCTTGGTGGAGTGGCCGAGAGGCGAGGCAACGGCCTGCAAAGCCGTGTACACGGGTTCAAATCCCGTCTCCACCTCCACTGGGTTTCCGCACGAAGCAGGCTCTCCCAACACCCGTTCGGAGAGCTTGCGGGAAGACCCACCCTTGCGGTGCTCACACCCTTAGCGAGTCCGGCGCGTCACGACGACCCGCGCACGGCTGAGCAGGTCGTCGGGGTCCTCCGGATGGGCGTAGGTGGAGACAGTCCGCAGCTCGACAGGTCCGATCCGCCCCTCCGCGGCGAGCCCTGCTAGGGCCGCTGCAAACCCAGCGTCGGCGAAGTGCCGGGCATTCACCCCGAGCACGCAGAGGCCGCCGGGGCGCAGCAGCCCCAGCACGGCGGGCAGGGCCTGGGGGCCTAGGTGACCGATGGTGAAGGTCCCGCTCGACACCACGGCGCCGTAGTCGCCTGCCTCGGACAACGGAGTGGCGGTGAGGTCGGCGGTCAGGAGCCGGCGGTACGCGCCCGTCAGCCGGGCGCGCTCCAGCATTCCGGGGGAGATGTCCAGACCGTCCACGACATATCCCGACCCCGCGAGCGCGGCCCCGAGCGCCCCGGTGCCGCAGCCGACGTAACGAGTGAGCCGCCGATGATGAGTGACTCTTTGTTGGCGAGCGCCAGTGTCGACCCCGTTGCGAGCGCCGCCAGTGTCGGTTCGAGGCCAACTGCACCGG
>JAPLBU010000013.1:0-2280 GCA_026392575.1 Actinomycetota bacterium
CCGCTGGCCAGACCGCCATACCCGAGCAGCATGTAGGAGATGCCGACCTGCGATGGCGTGGCGTCGGCCCGCGCGTCCCGGCGCCATGACTCCATCAGCTCAATAGCTTCGACAGCCCTGCCCGACTGGACCATCACGAACGCGAGCGAGAAGTGACTCTCGGCGATAGCCGACGCAGTGCTGCTCGCGGAAGCGGTCTCGACCGCTGCCCGCGCCGTGACCTCGGCGTGGGCGAGATCGGCTCCCGTTTCGTTCCAGGCGATCTGCGAAAGCACGACGGCCCGATCCTCCAGGCGGATCGCGCCGTCGGAGGCGTTCACCGCGGCACGCATCCGGTCAGCGGCCACCTGTGCCTCTCCCAGGATGACCCACATCCACCCGAATCCCATGGTGATACGCACTCCCAACAGCGGGTCGCTGCTGCGGGCCCATTGCAGTGCCAAGTCGATGTTTGCACGCTCGATGCGGACGAACGCCAGATGCAGACCCTGCCGCGGTCCCCGCTGGTCGGCGCGAGCCGTATCCGCCTGCTCGGCGAACCAGGTGGCATGGGCGGCCCGCGCAACGCTCAGGAGGTCCGCCTCCGTGAGGCGCTCCAGGGCAAAGAGCCGGACACTCTCAAGCAGGCGGTAGCGAACCGTCCCTCCATCACCGACGTCGACCATCACCAACGAGCGGTCCGCAAGTCGCCCGAGGGCATCCACCGCAGCGGCTTCGGGCACGCCGAGCGCCGACGCGACGCATTCGACAGCGGCGAGCGGTCCTCCATCAGCGAAGCACGCGATGGCGGACAGCACTTGCTTCTCGTCTGGGAACAGCAGGTCGAAACTCCAGGTGATCGCCGCGCTGAGCGCGCGATGACGGGCAGGCCCGCGCCCAGCTGGGTCGCTGAGTAGTCCGAAGCGATCGTCGAGGCGTCTGGCGATCTCCTGAACGGACAGCGCCTTGGTGCGCGCCGCCGCGAGCTCGATCGCCAACGGCAGGCCATCCAGGGCGCGACATACGCCCTCGACCGCGACGGCGGTGTCAGGGTCCAGGTTGAACGAGGGGCGACGCTCGAGCGATTTCCGCGTGAAGAGCGCGACCGATTCGGCAAGCGGGAGCGGCCGGAGGCTGTAGACGACCTCGCCGTCGACTGCTATGGGCACCTGGCTCGTTGCGAGCAGGCGGATGCCAGGCAGCTGATCCAGGATCGTGGTCGCCAGCTCCGCGACCGCGTCGACAACGTGCTCGCAGTTGTCGAGGATGACCAGTCCGGTCGTGGTTCGCAGGCGATCGATGATCATCGACTCCGTCGCGCCGTTGAGCCCCAGTGCATCCCCCATGACGGCAGAGATCTGAGATCCCGTGCCGGCGGCTTCCAAGCGAACGAGCCAGGCGCCTTCCCGGTCGGTGCCCCGTCCGATCTCGATCGCAAGGCGGGTCTTGCCCACGCCTGCCGGGCCGACGATCGTGACCAGCCGACGACGCGATAGCTCAGCGCTCAGGGCCACCAGATCGTCGTCGCGGCCGATGAGATCGGAGGTGAGACTCGGGAGGTTCCCGCGCGGAATCGTCCCAGGGACAGGGGTCGCTCGCCATGTGCCGTCGAGCGCCGCGTCCTGCTCCAACACCATCTGCTCGAGCGCGCGGAGTCGTGGCCCGGGAGTGAGTCCGAGTTCCTCGTCGAGGATGGCCGCGATCCGTCGGTACGCCTCCAATGCATCGGCCTGTCGCTGCGCCCGATAGAGGGCGAGCATCAGGAGTTCCCACAGCCGCTCGCGAAGCGGATGCTGGCGGACAAGATCCTCGAGTTCGGCGATCGTGCTCCCGGGTGGATTGACGTCCACCGCGGCGCCGAACTTGGTCTCAAGGAGAGCCAGGCGTGACTCCTCGAGTCGTGTGCGATGGGGCTCCACCCACGATCCATCCCCGGCCTCGGGAAGGACATCGCCGTGGAACATCGCGAGGGCGCCACTCGCGACCTCAAGCGCCCCCGCAGCATCGCCGGAGGCGAGCATGGACTGGGCGGTCTCCTGCTGATTGAGAACTTCGATCGCGTCGACACTGCTCGGCTCGACCTCCAGGCTGTACCCCATTCGCGAACCCGTGATCACCAGGGAGTCGCCCAACGCCCGCCGGAGCATGGACACCTTCGACTGAACGGTGTTGCGTTCGGCGGAGTCATCGCCCCACAGGTCGTCCACGAGGCGGTCCGTGCGGACTTCCACGCCAGCATCGAGTGCCAGTCGCACCAGGAGCTCTGTGGACTTCCCTGGGGGGACCCTGCGCTCGCCCTCC
>JAPLBU010000013.1:2367-6383 GCA_026392575.1 Actinomycetota bacterium
GCGATCACCACAACATGCTAGAGGCAAAAGGCCCAATTCGGACACGGTCACGAACGGGGAGTTTGGCCCGCTGAGGTTGTGGCTTCGTGAGGGGCGAGTCCGCAACCGCGACCTCAATTTGAAGTCTTTGACGCCGGCGACAGTGTGACGGGAGCGGGGGTTGCACCAACCCTCGTTCCATTCGCACCGATTGCTCGGGCGGAGCGAGCGCACGAGGGGCTAGTTGGCCTCGACTCCTGGGTGCCAAGTGCCATCCAGCGCCACGCCTGCGGCCGCGGCGATCGCGTCGCGGGATTCGCGTAGCCGGGTCCTCAGCGTCGGCAGGTCAACGTCGATGAGGTGGCCTTCCCGCTTGACGACGCGACCGGCGACGAGGACCGTCTCGACGAGGCCGGGGTGACCTGAGGCGACTATCGTTCCGGCCGGGTTGTTGAACGGGAACACCGTCGGGTCGTTTGCGTTAAGGAGGATCACGTCGGCGGCCATTCCGGATGACAGCGTGCCGGTGTGTTCTGCGAGTCCGCACGCGGCCGCGCCGTCAATGGTGGCGAACTCCAGGATGTCCCTCGCGTTCAGGCTTCCATCGAGCCCGCGTTGTGCGACGTGCGCTGAGCGCATCGTGGCGAACATGTCACCGCCAGCTGACGGTGCATCGTCCGTGGAGAGTGACGGACGCAGGCCAGCGCCCAGCATCCGGCCAGTCATCGGCCAGCCGATTCCCATCTTGAGTTCGACGTCCGGGCTGATGGACACCGAGCAGCCGGCGTCGGCCAGCATGCGCACCTCGTCGTCGCCAACATTGTTGACATGGACGAACGTCGTCGTGCTCGACAGGAGCCCGCGCGCGTGGAGGTCGGCGATCGGGCGCTGCCTGCCACCGGTCTCGATGTGGACGCTGGTCCTCAGGCCCAGGTCGACCGCTAGGGCCAGTTCCTCGGCGACGAGGTCCATGTCGATCAGCTCTGGTCCGCGCAGTCCCCACGCCATGGTCACCAGTCCGGTGCCGGGCACGGCGGTCCGGGCGCGGCGTATCTCGTCGCCTACTCGCTCGGTGGTGCCCCAGCATGCGCCGTAGCAGAAGACCGATCGGCCGGGCGCGTCGCGCAGCGCTTGGATTGCCGCGTCGACGTGCTCGGGAGTTCGCCCGCAGTGGAACCAGTCGACCAACGTGGTCACGCCGGAGTGCAGGGCTTCGAGGCGCCCCATCAGGTTGCCGAGGTAGACGTCCTCGGGCTCGTAGTGGGGCTTCAGGGTGCCGTGCACGGCGGCGAGGTACTGCGCGAAGGTCCAGTCAGCGCCGACGCCGCGGAACGCCGTCTGCCACGTGTGACGGTGGGTGTCCACGAAACCGGGCATGACGATGCGGTCGGTCGCGTCGATCACGGCTGCATCCGGGGCATTGATGTGCCGGGCGACCTCGACGATCGTCTCGCCGTCGATCAGGACGTCGCCGAAGTCGAGTTCGCCGATCGCAGGGTCAAGGCTGACGACCGTACCGCCTCGGATCAGAGTCCTCATCTGCCATCTACTTCCACCACGTGGTCAGCGGCGGCGAGGACGTCGGCAACGAGGTCGGCGGTGTCCTCGGTGCCGGCGGCCACGCGCACCAGTCCCATCGGGAGCCCTGATGCGACGAGTTGCTCGTCGCTGAGCATTCCCCTCCACATGGATGCCGGATGCACGGCGAGTGACTCGACCCCGCCGAGACTCGCGGACCGTCGTGCGTACTGCAGGTGGCCGACGAAGGCATCGGCGGCGGGGAAGCCAGCGGCGAGCTCGACCGCCACCACGCCCCCGAAGCCGTTCATCTGGGCCGCGGCTAGCTCGTGTTGTGGGTGGGAACGCAACCCGGGGTAGTGCACGCGGCTGATCGCTGGATGGCCCTGCAGGGCCTCGGCGATTGCCTGGCCGTTGTCGTTGTGCCGCGCCATGCGCAGGGGAAGGGTGCGCAGGCCGCGCAGGAGCAGCCAGGAATCGAACGGTCCCAGCGTGGCTCCGGTCAGCAGGCTGACCTCCCAGATCCGGTCGAGCAACTCAGCGGAGCCGGCGACGACTCCCGCCGACACGTCGGAGTGTCCGTTGAGGTATTTGGTGGCGCTGTGCCAGACCAGATCGATTCCGTGGTCCGTCGGCCGCTGGTTCAGCGGCGTCGCGAAGGTGTTGTCCGCTGCAGTGAGCACGCCACGCGCCCGAGCCAAGTCGACAACCGCCCGCAGGTCGGTGATCTGCAGGGACGGGTTGCTCGGCGACTCGAGCAGGACGAGCCGCGTCTGGGACGTGAACGCCTCCTCGAACGCCCGCACGTCCGTCTGATCCACCTGCGTCGTCGAGACGCCAAGCCGAGGCAGCAGGTTCAGCAGGAGAGACGCGGTTCCGCCATAGGTGGACCTCTGCCCGATGACGTGGTCGCCTGCGGAGACAAGGGCCAACACGGTTGTGGTCAGCGCTGCCATTCCTGACGCCATCACCATCGCGGCCTCGGTGTTCTCGAGCTGCGCGACCACGGCGGCGACATGGGCGTGGTTGGGGTTGCCGAAGCGGGTGTAGAAGTCGGAGCCTCGCGGCTCGACGGCCGCCCGGGCAAACGACTCGGAGTCCTCGGCCCCGAAAGCGGCGGGCTGGTAGATCGGCCGCGCCACCGATCGAGTGGGATGAACGTCCCGGTCGGCGTGCATCACCGTCGTGCTGATCCCCACCATCGTCGGCCTCCCGTGTCGTCGGACTAGGCTTCAACAGTGAGGCAGGGCATGCCTCAACTACAACGGCTGACGGCATTCTCGGCACTAGATTGCCGTGATTGGAGTCCAAGTTGCGTGGTAGTCGGCACATTTGCGCAATATCCTGCCGATATGGACGACATCGACCGAGCGATCCTGGCCGTACTTGAGACCGATGGCCGCATCGCCAACTCCGACCTATCTGCCCGGGTCGGCCTCTCCCCCTCACCCTGCCTCAGGCGCGTCCGCAGGCTCGAGAGGATCGGCGCCATCCGCGGCTACCGGGCAGTGATCGATCCCCAGGCGATCGGCCGGAGCCTGCGAGTCCTCGTCGGCGTCCGCCTCGCCCGGCACGCCCGCGCGGACGTCGTGGCGTTCGAACGTGCCGTCGTCGCGCTCCCCGAAGTCCGGCAGACCTATCACGTCGTCGGCAACTACGACTACATCCTCCACGTCGAGGTCTCCGACCTGCCCGCCTACGAAGGCTTCCACGCCAACCGCCTAGCCGACCTACCCGCAGTCGCCGCCGTCACCAGCTACGTGACCATGAAGACCCTCGCCCACAGCCCCACCAGCTAGGAAGGTGCCTCGGCGACCCCCACGTGCTTGTGTCACAGGCGGCATCCGAACAGCGTCAACAAGGTAGAACCCCTTGCCCAGCGAGAAAGGGCGAGGAAAGGGCGAGCACGGCGCAAAGGAGACCAATCGGACAGAATCAAGAAGCACCAGAAATCTGCCATATGCGTTGTGCTGCAACGACTTTCGCGTGGGGCCGCCTCGGGGATTTGAACCCCGGACCTACGCATTACGAGACTGCGCCTACGCATGGATTCGCCCCGTGGACTTGTTGCCTATCAACAACTTTCGTGACACCGAGCGACACCCAGACACACTGAGTGACACGGAGAAAGGGAGAAGCAAAGGGCGAGAGTCCATGCGTAGATCCGGCCGGTTGCCGGCTTGGACCTAAGCACCCTCCGTGCGCCGTGCCGCGCACGCATCCCCGAGTTCGTGCGCAGGCCGGCCGATGTGCGTTGTCCGCGATCGCGGTCATGCGAGCGACTCAGACCGTCGTATGCCGAGCGCCAGTTGACACCGGATGGTGCCGACCAAGGCGTTGGCTCAGCGGTTACGATCCGCGCCACTCAGTGCGTGGCCGCCCCTGTTTGCGCTCAGATTCCTTTGGCCGCGGCCCTCGCGCGTAGCCGCCCAGGTTACGAGCCAGACTGCCGTGCTGATCGAGATGATGAAGAAGCTGGGCGGGAGGTTGAACATCGCGGCAAGGACGAGCCCGGCCCA
>JAPLBU010000098.1 GCA_026392575.1 Actinomycetota bacterium
GTGGATCCGTATACGAAGTTCGACCGACGGGCCCGGTCGCCCGCAACGCTGGACAGCACGACAAGAACGCCATGCCCCTGGGCCCGAAGGCGCGTAGCGACACGAAGGCCCGCGCTGACGGCTCCGGTGAAGTTGATCGTTGCGACGGCGACCGCGGCATCTGGATCCGCCTCCGCCTCCATCTGGTCGCCAAGGACGCCGAAGGCAAGCAGCACGATGTCGATGTCGCCACCGTCGAACACGCGGTTGATGACATCGGCATGGCTCGCGGTGTCGACCGCGTCGAAGGTCTCCGTCACCACGCCGCCAATACCCGCGGCAGTGAGGGTGGTGACGGCCGCGTCGAGCGCGGTTGATGGCCGGCCCGCCAGGACGACGCGTCGTAGCCGGGCCCGCGGCAGGGCAAGCACGGTGGCCAGGGCGATCTCGCTGCCACCACCGAGGACGAGTACGGACTGCGGTTCGCCGAGGGCATCCATCACAGTGACAATCTCCTTGCCAGATCAGAGGTGAAGACCCCGTTCGGGTCCATGTCGTCGCGCACGCGCTGCCATTCCCCTAGCCGCGGATACGCCGCAGCCATCATCGCCGGTGACATGCGCGAGTCCTTGGCCAGGTACAAACGGCCGCCCGCCGCGAGGACGAGCGCATCGAGCCGGTCCAGCGTCGCCGCCAGCCCGGTCACTCCGGCAGGCACGTCGATGGCCAGCGTCCAACCCGGCTGAGGGAAGGACAGTGGGGCCTGGTTCGCAGCACCGAACCGCTTGAGCACTGTGACCGGCGAGATGGCCCCGATCTTCCGCAGTGCCTTGAGGGTCGTGCCGACGAGGTGACCCGCATCATCAGGAACCGCGAACTGGTACTGCAGGAAGCCGGCCGGACCGTAGCCGCGGTTCCAGTCCTGCAGGATGTCGAGTGGATGGAAGAACGCGCCGATCTGCTGCAGTTCACCGCGCCGCGACTTGGGCGCCTTGCGGAACCACGCCTCGTTGAACGCGCGCATCGTCAACGGGTTGACGAGCCCACTCGGGATGAGCTTCGGTGCCGTGGCAAGGACCTTCGGCCGGTAGCCGAGCGGGGTGGACCGTGCATCACCCGTCAGCTGATCGACGGGAGCGTGGTCGCCTCGCGTCAGCACCCCACGGCCGGACGGGTGCGCACTGTCGATCCAGGCAACGCTGTAGCGGTACGCATCGTCGCCGGCGATCATCCGGTTCATCGTGTCGTCGAGATCGATCGTGCGATCCGTGTCGACGGAGATCATCGAACTGGTGATGGGAATCAGGTCGAATGTCGCATCGACGATGACACCGGTCAACCCCATGCCACCCACCGTCGCCCAGAAGCGGTCAGGAGTTTCATCGGGCGTCAGGATCGTGACATCACCGCGTCCGTCGACCACGGTCATGCGCGAGACATGCGAACCGAACGTGCCCTCAACGTGATGGTTCTTGCCGTGGACATCGGCCGCGATCGCACCGCCCACCGTCACCATGCGCGTACCCGGTGTCACAGGCACGAAATAGCCAGCCGGCACGAGAGCCTTGAGCACCGCATCGAGACTGGCGCCGCCGCCGACGGTGACCGAACCCGAAGCCGTGTCGAGGTCGATCGCCGCGATCGCAGACAGGTCGAGCACCGTCGCGCCGCCCGATTGCGCAGCATCGCCGTACGACCGGCCGAGACCGCGAGCCAGCACTCCGCGCGGCCCGGCCAGGCTGATCGCCTGGCAGACATCGGCGGAAGTGGCGACAGCCCGGACAGTCGCCGTGCTCGGGGCCGTACGACCCCAGCCCGACAGGACCTGCTCGTCGTCGCGCTTGGTCAGGGGTGACACCACATCGTTCATCCTGCTCATACTCCCAGAGCGCCGAACGCGAAGAGGACCAGCCAGATCGCTCCCATCGCAAGCAGCGCACGATCGTGCAGGACGACGTCCTCGGGCGCCTCGGCCTGGCCCTTGTCGACGTCGACCACGCTCAACTGGGCCCACGGGAAGGTCGACTCCTGCAGCCCGACCTCGAACGCCCACAGGCAATAGGCCGTGATGGCGACAGCCGCGGCCGTGCCCCAGACGAACCGCAGATAGGGCAGCGTGTATCCGTCGAGACTGCGGCGCCGGGGCGCCCGCTCCTCGCCGTCGTCCTTCAGCGCCCTGTCGAGTTCGCTGAACCGCTTGCCTGCAGCCATGAACAACGAGCCGAAGCCCGCGACGATGAGGAACCAAGGGGATATCGGCAACTGTGCGGCGACGCCACCGGCGATGGCGCGCAGCAGGAAGCCCATCGACAGGAGCGCAAGCTCGACGACCGGCTCGTGCTTGAGGAACAGGGAGTAGGAGAGTGTGAAGACGGCATAGGCGAGTACCACCCCGAACAGGCCGATGCCAACCCAGAGGGCGAGTCCCAGAGCTGCCACGGCAAGCACGGTCGCTGCGACGACGGCCACGGTCGGTGACAACTGCCCCGCGGCTATCGGGCGATTGCGCTTGGTGGGGTGGGCACGGTCGGCCTCGACATCGCGGATGTCGTTGATCAGGTAGGTGGCACTCGACATCAGACAGAAGGCGACGAAGGCGACGACACTCGGCCGCAGGACATCGGGCTCGAAGAGCGATCCCGCGGCGAGCGGAGCGGCGAAGACGAGGACGTTCTTGAGCCACTGACGCGGACGCATCGCGACGACGAGCGCAACCGGTGTCGACCGGTGGGCGACCGCCGCACTACTCATCACGGGCGATGGACTTCCCCGGCTCGGAGTCGCCGATGATGCGGGCGATCTGCGGGACGACCAGGAACCAGGTGATCACGTGCATCGACGCGAGCACGATCCGGGTGAACCAGCCCACCTCGGCTGGCTGGACCAGCGGACCCGCGAGCGAGACGACGGCGACCGCGGTGCCCAACCAGAAGGCGGCCCTGCCCGCGTGCTGCCAGCCACGGATCAGTGCCGCCACCATCGCAAACGCGACCGCGAAAGCCAGCGGGACGAGCAGCACCAGCAGCCAGGTGACCGGCTCCAAGGCCTCGGCCACTGATCCGGTGACGGTGAAGTCCATGCCGGCCAGTCGAGCGATCAGGTAGATCAGCAGGCAGGAAAGCCCGGACCAGGAGCCCGTGACGATCGCGGCGTACAGCAGTTGGCGGACGGTCGGGTTCGCCGAGGTCGGTGGACCAACCGGCGTCTTCGAGTCCAGCCAGGGCGATGTCACGAGGCCATTCTTCCCACCTCTGGGGATCCCATGGCCGCAAGGGGTGAATCCGCGCCACACGGAGAGCCCCCTTGCCAAAGTTACCGGTGAGTAGCATCATGGAGTTACTGGCCGGTAACAACGGAGGTACGACCATGCCCCATTACAAGAGCAATCTGCGCGACCTCGAGTTCAACCTGTTCGAGGTCTTCGGAGCAGGCGAACGGATGGGCAAGGGCCCGTACCACGAGATGGACGTCGACACGGCGCGCGAGGTACTGCGCGAGGTCGAACGCCTGTCGGTCGGTCCGCTCGCCGAGCCCTTCGCCGACGCCGATCGGAACCCACCCGTCTACGACCCGGCCACCAAGTCCGTCACGATGCCCGAGGGCTTCAAGAGGTCCTACGAGGCCCTGATGGACTCCGAGTGGTGGCGCCTGGACCTGCCCGAGCACCTCGGTGGCACTGGCGCACCTCCGTCCCTGCGGTGGGCCGCCTCGGAGATGATGCTGGGCAGCAACCCGGCCGCCTTCATGTTCATGTCCGGCCCCGGTTTCGCCTCGATCCTGGACCACCTCGGCAACGCCGATCAGAAGCGCTGGGCCGAGCTGATCATCGAGAAGCGCTGGGGCGCCACCATGGTTCTCACCGAGCCCGATGCCGGATCGGACGTCGGCGCTGGACGCGCGCGCGCATTCGACAACGGCGACGGCACCTGGCGCATCGAGGGTGTCAAGCGCTTCATCACGTCCGGCGAGCACGACATGGCCGACAACATCGTCCACCTCGTCCTCGCGCGTCCCGAAGGCGCTGGCCCTGGCACGAAGGGCCTGTCGCTCTTCGTCGTCCCGAAGCACTTCGTCGACCTCGAGACCGGCGAGATCCTCGGCCGCAACGGCGTCTACGCCACGAACGTCGAGAAGAAGATGGGCCTGAAGGTCTCGACCACGTGCGAGCTGACGTTCGGCGAGAACGAGAAGGAGCCGGCCATCGGCTGGCTGGTCGGCGACGTGCACGAGGGCATCGCTCAGATGTTCAAGGTCATCGAGTACGCGCGCATGATGGTCGGCACGAAGGCCATCGCCACTCTGTCAACGGGCTACCTGAACGCACTCGACTACGCCAAGACCCGTGTGCAAGGTGCGGATCTCACGCGGCAGACCGACAAGGCCGCTCCGCGCGTCACCATCACCAATCACCCGGATGTTCGTCGCAGCCTGATGCTGCAGAAGTCCTACGCGGAAGGCCTGCGCGCGCTTATCGCGTACACCGCCGGCTGGCAGGACCTCATCGAGCTCGCCGAGGCCGGCGACACCGACGTCGACCTCGACATGGCCGAGCGGATGAACGACCTCCTGCTGCCCGTCGTCAAGGGCGTGGGCTCCGAGCGTTCGTACGAGATGCTCGCCGTCGGGCTGCAGACATACGGTGGTTCCGGCTTCCTGCAGGACTACCCGCTCGAGCAGTACATCCGCGACTCGAAGATCGACACGCTCTACGAAGGCACGACCGCCATCCAGGGCCTGGACTTCTTCTTCCGCAAGATGATCCGCGACCAGTTCAAGGCGATATTCCATCTGGCGGCGCAGATCACCGAGACCGTCAAGGGTGACGAGGGCTCTGGCCAGCTCGCCGCTGAGCGCGAGCTCCTCGGTACGGCGCTCGAGGACGTGCAGGGCATGGTCGGCCTACTCGGCCAGTGGGCGATGGCCTCCCAGCAGGACTCCCGTGAGATCTACAAGGTCGGTCTCAACACGACCCGCCTTCTGATGGCCACCGGCGACCTGATCATCGGCTGGCTGCTGCTGCGGCAGGCCGAGGTTGCCACGCAGGCCCTCGCGGCCGGTCCGTCCGACCGCGACAGGCTGTTCTACGAGGGCAAGGTCCAGACCGCCCGCTGGTTCGCCCGCAACCGGCTGCCGCTGCTGACCGCCGAGCGCGTCGTGGCCGAGGCGACGACGCTCGACCTGATGGACCTCCCCGAAGAGGCCTTCTAGTCAACAGGTGTCCCGAGGGGCGTACGCTCCCGAACTCCTCCTCAGCGACCCGGCAGACGGCGCTCGACTGGATGCCGTGCCCACTGAGGTGCTGATGACCTTCAGCGAGGATCTGCTGCCCGACACCGTGAAGGTGTCGATCGCCGACGGGAACGGCATGGTCATTCGGGTCCTTGACCTGGTCGTCGACGGTGCCTACGTCACGGTTTCCTGGCCGGCCGGCCTCGTCGGCCCCGACTACACGGTGAACTACCGCGTGGTCTCCCAGGATGGCCATCCGGTCAGCGGCTCGATCGCGTTCGTCGCCGGACCGGCGCCCGCCTCTGCGGTTCCCGCACCTGCACCGGCCGAGAGCGTGACTGTCCCTGTGACCACGCTGCCCGCCACCGAAGGCTCTTCGTTGCCGGTCGGAGCCATCGCCGCCATCGCGGGTGGGCTGGCCGTCGGGATCGCCATCGGGTTCCTGCTCATGCTCCGACGCCGGGGCAGTGGCAGCGGCAGTGGCGCACCGTGAGCACGAGGAGCTCCGTCCGCACCTCCCCCGTGCCTCTCGCGCTGGTGGGCATCTCCCTGATCGCGCTCGCGGTGATCGCGACGGCATTCGGACTCGTTGTCGCCGGCGGCTCGTACGAGTCGGCCCTGCCCGGACTTCCCGATCCCGGCGCCACCGTCGGCTGGGGCACGCCCATCGTCCGCCTGCTCACTGATCTCGCCGGCATCGCGACGGTTGGCTGGCTCCTTGCCGCCACGATCCTCGACCCGTCCGGCAAGGACGGGGTGGTGTCGCGGACCGGCCGCCGCGACCTGCGCAACGCCGCCATCTCCGCTGGCGTGTGGGCAGTTCTCGCCATGGTCCAGTTGTTCCTCGAACTGGCGTACGTCCTCGGCATTCCCCTCTCGGAGGCGATCGCACCCGATGTGGTCTCCACATACGCCAACGAGATTCCCACGACACGAGCCCTTCTGTTCATGGCGATCCTCGCTGTGGTGGTCTGCGTCGGAGCGATCACCAGCGCGACCACTGGTGCGGCCGCTGCCTGGACGATGGTCGCCATTGCCGCAACCGCACTCCCGGCACTAGCCGGGCACAGCGCCGGTCTCGGCGATCACGCCCTCGCGACGACCGCGGGAGTGGCACATGCGCTGGCAGCCGTCGTCTGGATGGGCGGCCTGATGGCCCTTGCCGTCCATGCCGCGCGGCGTGACATGCCCCTTGACCGCGCCGTCCGGCGCTTCTCGACCATCGCCCTGGTCGCGATCGTCCTGCTGGCCGCCAGTGGCGCCGCCAACGCCTACACCCGTCTCGATACCCCGTCACAGGTACTGACGACCGGGTACGGCCAGCTCCTCATCACGAAGACGATGCTGATCCTGGCCCTTGCGGCTCTCGGCTGGATCATCCGCGCGCGGATCATCGACACGCTGGGAGCAACATCACGAGGCATTGTCTTCGCCCGCATTGCGGGACTCGAGTTGCTCGTGATGGCCGTTGCCGTCGGTCTGGGCGTCGCACTCGCATCGAGTCCGCCGCCCCGCATCGAAGCCCTCTTGCCGAGTTATGGCGAGAGCCTGCTGGGCTTCCCCTACCCGCCAGCGCCGACCACTCCCAACGTGGTGTTCGGCTTCCACCTTGATCCGCTCTTCCTCACGGGCTGCATAATCGCGGGCGTCCTGTATGTCGCGGGTGTCGTGCGGTTGATGCGACGCGGCGACAAGTGGCCGGTGATGCGCACGCTCTCCTGGCTGGCCGGCCTCGCCATCGTGATGTGGTGCACGAACGCGGGCATCTCCGTCTACGCGCAGGTCTCCGTCGGGCTGCACATGCTGCAGCACATGACACTCACGATGCTCGGACCGATCTTCATGGTCCTCGGGGCACCGGCCACTCTCGCCCTTCGCGCACTGAAGCCTGCCGTCGGCAATGAACGAGGTCCGCGCGAGTGGCTCGTCTGGTTCCTGCACAGCTGGATCACGCGGCTGCTGACCAACCCCTTCTACGTCTTCTTCATCTATGTCATCGGCCTCTACGGCCTGTACATGACGCCGCTCTTCGGCTGGCTGATGGGAAGCCACGTCGGGCACGTGGCGATGCAGTTCCACTTCATCGCTTCCGGCTACCTGTTCTACTGGGTGCTGATCGGCATCGATCCCCGACCCAAGCCACTGCCGTACTGGGGCCGACTGATGATGCTGCTCCTCGCGTTGTCGGTGCACGGGTTCTTCGCCGTGATCATCATGAGCGGCACCACTCCGATGGCGGTCGAGTGGTACGGGGTGGTCCGGCCTGAGTGGGTCACCGATCCACTCCGCGACACCCTCAACGGCGGACAAGTGGCATGGGCGCTGTCGGAGATCCCCAGCCTGCTCGTCCTCATCGTGATCGCTGTCCAGTGGTCACGCAGCGACGACCGGGAGGCCACCCGCAACGACCGTCAGGCCGACCGCGACGATGATGCGGAACTGCGGGCGTACAACGACCGGCTCTCCGCCCTCTCCCGCCGCGACGCGGACCCACCCACTCGTTGAGAGGCGAGTTGTGGTGGGGTTCCCGGCCGGGAACCCCACCACAACTCGCCTCTCAACAGAAGATGGGATACCCTAGGGGGTATGCGAAACCGCCTCCTCGTCCTGACTGTTGCCAGCCTCGCCGCCCTCTCCCTTGGCCTCACCGGCTGCTCCTCGACCGAGGCTGCTGCGCCAGCCACCGCCGCGGCCGTGCAGGGACCCGTAGCCCCGGTAGCCGCGCCTGCCTCCCCTGAGCGCATCGACGCCGCCACGTTCGCCACCATCGTGGGTGGCGCGGGCGTGACGACGATTGATGTGCGGACCCCCGACGAGTTCGGCACCGGTCACATCGAGGGGGCCATCAACTACAACGTCGAGGGTCCCGACTTCGCCGCACAGATCGCCGGGCTCGACCCCGCCGGGGTCTACGCCGTCTACTGTCGCAGCGGCAACCGCTCACAGGCCGCGGTCGCGGCTATGTCGCAAGCCGGGATCAACGGAATCTACGAACTGGAGTCCGGTATTGGCGGCTGGGAGGCTGCGGGACTCCCCACCGTCTCCTAACTCGACGACGCGAACGGATCGGGGCAGCGCCAGACGACATTGCGTACCTCTGGAGCCGATTCGAGGTTCAGGCCACGCAGCGAACTCTCGCGCAGCCGGTAGTCATTGGCCGAGAGCGACCGAGAGATGGCTGCGAGATTCGCCGGATCGTCGAGGGCGGACGCATTCCACTGCGGTGGTGCACCGTGGTCAACAACCGTGCTCACGATCGCAATCTCCGGAGTCGGCCCATCATTCACCCGCACGAACTCCAGGATGCGCGCCTGCTGCGGCCAGTCGATCAGTGACGACGTTGTGATCTCCCAGAATCCTCGCTCGTCGTCGCCGTGCCGGCCCGCGGCATGGAAGTGCACATGCCCAGCGATCCAGGCGATGACATTCGCCCGGGACAGCAGCGCAGCGACAACACGGTCCCCGAGCACTCGCTCCTCAGCACCCTCCGGCGCGTAGCCGTTGGTCAGCGTGGGGCTCGGATGGTGCGACGCGATCACGACATAACGATCGCTCGACTCGTCGAGAGTTCGGACCAGCCAGTCGAACTGCTCCTGACCCAATGAGCCCTGCCACCCGCCGTGCGGGTTCACCGTGTCGAGGGCGACGATGCGCAGTCGCCCGACGTCGGTTACGAAGTACTTGGGCTCACCGGGGGCAGCATCCGGTCGCGTCGTCGCGGCGAACTCATGTGGTTCGACGAAGTCGCGGCGCGGATCTGGGGCGATTGTTGTGACCGGCGATGTCGCGNTGGATGTACTGCACCGGACCGTTGCCGTCGATCGCCACCGTGGTCACCATCGGGTCAAGGCCCTCGGGCAGATCCGTAATCCGCTCGGAGCCCACGGCGAGCGCACGCAGGTCGGCGTCCGGAGCCACCGTCCCCTGCAGCAGACCGTCGTGGTTGCCGTGAACGCTGATCCACGGCAGCGCCAGGCCGGGCGACACGACATCACGTCGCGCGGCCTCGACAAGCCCGGGGATCGTCGGGTACCCGTACAGCCGCGTCGGGCGATCCGGCTCCGCACCTTCTGGTGCGCCGTCCGGATGCCAGTAGCGCTCGTCGCAGTAGTCGGGATTGGTTGCTCCCACCCACGAGCTGCGCGCTTCGTCGCCGCTGCGCGGCGAGATGGTGCCACCCTCAACGATGCCCTGGTACCAGGCGAGTTCATTGCGCTGGGCATTGTCTGTCAGGTCACCGGTAAGGAGAACGGTGTCGATTGGCGCGCCCGACGTCGGACCGAATCGCCAATCGTTGACCGTGCGGACCATCGTCGTGGCCACCTGAACCGTCAGAATCTCCTGCGGTCGGTAGGTACCGATGTCGCCCAATTGCTCGCGGTACGGGGAATCCGGGTCGCTGTGCCGGTCTAGGTACTCGGCACGCGCGGGCGACTCCGCGTCACACACGTGCAGGTCGGACAGGTGCCACAGGCAGGCGAGAACATCGCCCGTGGGCGCGGCATGCCGTGGGGGCTCGCCCGCTCCGGCCCGCAGCTCACGCCAGCCGCCGGGCCCACGCTCACCTCGCTCAATCGTCGCACGGGTCGTGTCACCCCTGCCTGCCTCGCCAGTCACCGGCTACTCCTCCCCGATCAGCACGATCTCGTTCACATCGTCACGCAAGCGGACCCGAACGGCCATCCCCGGCGCGAGTTCCGCCGCATCGGCACTGATGATGTCCGCGAACATTCGGCCGTACTGAGCGTCCTCCACGATGACTCGAGTTATCGGACCGAGGAAGGACACAGAAATGACGCTTGCAGCAGCATCCCCTGCTGGGTCAACAGCCAATTGCTCAGGG
>JAPLBU010000072.1 GCA_026392575.1 Actinomycetota bacterium
AAGCCGGTGCGCCGTGGCCATTCCCGCCGTCAGTCCCCGATCTCGGTGCGCACGGCGTACAGCTCAGGGAAGAAGGTCAGTTCCAAGGCTCGACGTAGGAAGGGGACGCCGCTTGAGCCGCCGGTGCCGGTCTTTGAGCCGATGATCCGCTCAACCGTCTTCAGGTGCCGGAAGCGCCACAACTGGAAGTTCTCCTCGACGTCGAACAACTCCTCACAGGCCTCGTACTCCTGCCAGAACTCCTGGGCATTCTCGTAGACGCGCCGGAAGACGGGGACGAGCGACGGATGCAGGTGCCACGAGACCTGGACATCGCGATCGAGAACCTCGGCGGGGATCTCGTGTCCGCGGCGGGCGAGGAAGCGCAGGAACTCGTCGTACAGCGTCGGCTCGTCGTAGAGGGCCTTGAGGAGAGCGTGGATCTCGGGGTCATGATCGAACACCTGCAGCATCTCGGGGTTCTTGTTCCCGAGGATGAACTCGATGGCTCGGTACTGCCACGACTGGAACCCCGATGAGCTCTGCAGGAAGTTTCGGAACTGCGCATACTCACTCGGCGTGAGCGTGGTGAGCACGCCCCACTGCTCGATCAGCGTGTGCTGGATGTGCTTGATGCGCGCCATCCCCTTCAGCGCCGGGGATAGTTCGTCGGCCCGCAGTTGCTCGCGGACGGCTCGGAGCGTGGAGCATCAGCTTCAACCAGAGCTCGGACGTCTGGTGCTGGATGATGAACAGGATCTCGTCATGCCGAGGCGGATCGCTCAGTGGCTGCTGTGCAGACAGGACGAGATCGAGCCGAAGATAGTCCCCGTAGGACATGGCCTGACGGAAGTCCCGTCGCACATTCGCCTCGAGTGACCGGGTGTTCTGGTCGTCGCTCACGGTGCCTCCCCAATCGATTCGGAAAGGCTACTGTCCGCTGGGCGCCTGTGCGGCGTTCTTGATGACCGTGACCCCGCTGACCAGCCCACGCCGCCAGGGCGGGACTCCGTCGATCTCTATTTCGAGGCTGAAGCTCAGGAACGTCCGGATCAGGACGATCAGCCCGAGAACGACCACATTGTCGAGGGTCGGTTCGACGGCGACGGTCCGGATGAGGTCGCCGGCCACGAGGATCTCGAGCCCCAGCAGGATGACGCCGCCGAAGGTCTGACGAAGCACCCGGTAGGCGGACTTCCCATCGGCATCGCGACGATATGCGCGGATGGCCAGGGTGAAGGCGAGGACCAGGCCGATCATGAGAACTGCTGCGGCGATCACCTCGAAGACCTGAGCCGCGACCAGCATGGCGCTCGTGTAGGCCGACTCGTTCATGACGCCCCCATCCGCTCCGAGAAGTCCCAACTGGTGACGGTGAGGCGATCGATGCGGATGGCCACCTCGTTGTCGAGTCGCGACATCAGCCAGTCACCAAGTGAGGATGGCTCGTCCCCAAGGTAGCGCTGGACCAGCAGAGGTAGCACGCGCTCGGCCTCTTCGCGGATCAGGGTCGCGTGCCCAGTTCCCCGAACGCCGCGGTAGGGCCGGGTGTCTGCCGACACCTCGAAGCCGCACCGGCCGTCAGCGCGAAGGCGTCGCGCAAGGACCGAGTCGGTCTGGGTTGCGCACCACAAGGCGTCGTCGTCGGGCAGGAACCACACCGACTGCACGATGGGGTACGTGCCGTTGGTCGCCAGCCGAATCGGGATCAGGGCCTGCCCGAGAAATGAGTCGATCCGGGCGCGCTCCCACGGTCCGGATCGGATCGTGACCGTGCGATCCGGGCTCATGGTCGTCGACGCGTCAGCCGGCAGTTGCCGCTGATGCCGCCTTGGACTCCTGCCGCTGGCCGATGAGGACCGCAGCGAGGTACAGCACCGCCGCTACAGCCAGCAGCCACTGGTAGCCGAGGATGAGCGACAGGTACTCGAGGCAGCCGCCGACCATTGCGCCGAACAGGTTCGCGGCGAAGGCCGCGGTCGGGTTCGCGGCGTCCTTGAAGCGTGTGGTGAACAGCAGGTTCGCGAAGAAGATCGGGGCGAACGCGAGCACCACGGCTGCAATCAGGCGCGCCGGGACAGGCAGTCCGAGCAGAGCCGAGTTCGGGATGAGGAAGGCGATGGCCAGTGACACGAAGAGCGCCGGGATGATCACCTTTCGCGAGATCACATGCCCGCGGCGTGCGGTGCGTTGCGTGACTTCGATTGCGGCGAGGACCGCCAGTAGGACGCCCGTGAATACCAAGGCGTTCACGAGCCATGTCGTGCCGAACAGCAGTGCGAAGGTCGTGACCGAGCGGGTTTCGAGGAGGAGGAATGCCGCGCCCATGAAGAACAGGTCGCCATATCCGCGCATGGTCCTGAACGGTCCGCCGAACACTCGGATGCCGAGGAGGGAGACGCCGAGGATCAAGGCGATGATGATCAGGTACAGCGGTGGGATCGTGCGGTCCTTGAGGTACAGGAACGGGCGATCGTCAACAGCAGGCACGGGAATCTCGCCACCGGCCGCGGTGATGGCGGCCCGGTCCCAGACCGCGCCGGGGTCGCAGACGGCATTCGCCGCGTCCTTGCCCACCGTGATCGCCGCCAGCGACTGGCCCTGGAACTGGT
>JAPLBU010000421.1 GCA_026392575.1 Actinomycetota bacterium
AACGACTTCACGCTGTCGACGTCTCGTGCGACGAAGGTCGCTGTCCAGTTGAAGGCCGACAAACTGGTGGGCAAGTACTACGTCACCGGTCGCGGTGTTGCGAAGGAGTCTGGTGCACTCGGGCGCAAGGTCATCGTGACGGTGACGTACCGCTAACCCGCCACTGGCTCAGGCCGCCGCGGGGTTGACGGGCTGGACATGTCGGGTGAGACTCGCGGCATGTCCGATCCGCCACGGGATGTCGGCGAGTACCTGCAGTCCCTGCCGGCCGACGTCCGCCCGCTGCTCGCTCAGGTCCGCGCGGTGATCGGCACTGCCGTTCCTGGTGGCGTCGAGAAGATCAGCTACGGCATGCCGATGCTCACTCTCGACGGCCGCAACCTCGTCTCGTTCGCGGCCTGGAAGAACCACATCGGGGTGTATCCGATCCCGGCGGGTGACGATTCGTTCCAGGCGGAGATCGCTCCGTACCGGGATGCCAAGGCGACTGCTCGCTTCCCGCTGGGCGAGCCCATTCCGTACGACCTGATCGCTCGGATCGCGACCCTGCTGGCGGCCGAACGCGGCCCTGCCTAGCGGCGGTGTCTACGCCCGCGGGCTGCTCTTGCGTGCGTACATGTCGGCATCGGCGCGCGGCAGCAGCGTGTCGGCGGTGTCACCCTCCTGGGCAACGGCAATGCCGATACTCGCCCCGATGACGAGGTCGTTCCTGAGCACCGACATGGGCAGGGCGAGGGCCGCGTGAATCCGGTCCACGAGGGCTCGCGCAGTCTCGTGGCTACTGAGGCCGCGCGCCACGATGAGGAACTCGTCGCCTCCGTACCGACCCACGACATCACGCGGTCGCACGGCATCAAGGAGTCTTGTCGCGACCTGCTGGAGTACCTGGTCGCCGGCGGCGTGGCCAAGACTGTCGTTGACCGCCTTGAAGCCGTTGAGGTCGATGAACAGGGTGCTCAGTGACTCGGACCCGTCCTTCAGGGCGGCCAGGCCGTCCTCGAGGATCTCCGTCACCGTGTTGCGATTGAGCCGTCCGGTGAGCCCGTCGGTCCGGGCCTGCCGGTTCAGCCGCTCCTCGGCCTCACGTCGCTCGGTGATGTCCTCGGCCACGAGGATGGCGCCGAGGTCGCGTCGGCCGCCAGTGGGGGCAGCCATCGCCACGCTGGTCAGGCGCACGAGCAGGGTTCGGTCGCCGCCACGGCGGATGAGCCGGACATCGCGATGGGTCGGCCCGGTCTGGTCGGAGCTATCGATCAGTTGGCGCACGGCTTCGGCGTCTTCCGGGTGGACGAAGCGCATCAGGTCGGTGTCAATGGCATGGTCCAGATCGAGACCGAGTAGCTCGCACCACGCGCCGTTGGCGTCGTTGACCATCAGACGCAGGGTGCCGGTGGCAGCCGCGTTTCCATCAGTTGAGGCAGTCAGGATGATCCGCGCGGTGGCGACGGGGGAGTAGGTGAACAGGCTCTTCGTGTGCGCCTCGGCCGCGGACCGCTGGGCGATCTCCCGGCGGACGGCGAGAGCGGCTGCGAGCAGGGTGAGCGCCAGAATGGTGATGATCGCCTGCCGGCTGTGCCACGTCACTGGCTCGGCATCTGACAGGGCGGCAAAGCCGGCGATGACGGCAGGGATCTGGATCAGGCCAAGGCCGACGGTGCCGTACAGGAAGCCGATGGCGAGAAGCAGGATGCCCAGCGCGTAGCGAGCAATGAAGACGAGGAACGGCGTCTCACCCATGAGTGCGTTGGTCGTGGCCGCCACCGCAGCCAGGAT
>JAPLBU010000423.1 GCA_026392575.1 Actinomycetota bacterium
CTGGCTCAGGGATAGCACGATCTGGCTGACCGGTCCGAGCAGGATCCCGCTCAGCGCGATGATCGCGAGCAGGAGTCCGGGTTCCAGCCGCCCATTGATGATCTGGAGCATCGTCAGGCCGACGATGATGATGCTGCCCAAGCCGGTGAGGAGCTGCGGATAGACGCTGAGCCCGAGCATGCGCAGTCCAACGCGCTGGTTGGCCTCCAGCAGTCGATTCTGAGCGGCCACCCCGCGCGCGATGATTCCATCCTCCGAGCCGGATGCCTTGATGGACTCGATCTGAGAGAGCGATGAGGACATCACGGACCCCACCTCGACGGTCTCGATGACGACCTTGGCCGCCTCGTCCTTCGCCTTCAGCATTGCCGTGCGCAGGGTGAGCCCGAGGGTTGCCGCGATTACGAGCCCGACGACGCCGATCAGCGGATCCAGCAGGAACAGGATGACTTCAGCGGTGATGCTCGTGAGGAGTGCCGCGCTGAAGGTCATCGTCAGCGCGCTGACCCCCACGCTCATCGAGTCGATGAGCAATGCGCGTTGTGTCGATGACGCTGCACCGCGCTGCGCATGGAAGCCGGCCGGTAGGTGCAGCAGTCGCTGCACGACGGCGGCGGACAGTCGTAGCGAGCTCTTCGTCGATAGTCGGATCGCTAGCAGGCCTTGGAGGGTTTGCAGGATGGTCTGCACCGTCAGTGCGATGACCAGGCCGAGCAGTGCTGCCACGGCGCTGATGCCGACGAGGCCGCTCAGCTCGTTTCCGTACAGGCTCATCAACTGCGGGACGAGCATGGTGGGCACGAGCAGGAGCAGCGCGATGAGCGCTGCGGCCAGGATCGCGGGGCCGGCGTGACCCGCTGCGTTCAGGAGTCGACGGGCGACGCCGGGGCGCTTGCCGCCGGTGACGAAGTCCGGACCGGGAGTCAGCTGCATGACGACGCCGGTGAACGAACGGTCGAACTCGTCGTCCTCGCAGGAGCGCGGGCCGCCGCCGGGATCGTTGAGGTACCAGCCGCCGGGATACCAGCCCTCGACGACGAGGTAGTGGTAGAACTTCCAGTGGACGATCAGGGGAAACGTCAGCGTCTTCAACTGCTCAGGCTCGCGCTTGTAGGACTTCGTCTCCATGCCGTAGGCGCGTGCTGCCATGACGACATTGCGGGCGGTGGCGCCGTCGCGAGAGACGCCGCACGCGACGCGCAGTTCGTCGAGCGGCACGAATCGCCCGTACTTGCCCAGGACCATGCCCAGACTCGCAGCTCCGCATTCGGTCGACTCCATCTGGAGCAGACCGGGGACCTTCACGCGGTGGTGGCGTGGGATCTTCGTTGATGCGGGTGGTGGTGCCGTAGCCGGCGCGGGAGTGGCCGTCGTCACGACGTGCCGGTGAGCTGCTGCAGCAGCGTCTGCTCGGAGATGACGATCTGGGCGGTCAGGCTCATGCCGGCGGGGATCGGTTCGGCGAGCGACACGGTGACCATGGTGACGTCCTGACCCGGTGGCAGCTGAATGCCGAGGCGTTGGCCGGCGAGCGCTGAAGGGATGGGGGGGGCGCTCACGGCAGTGACGGTTCCCGTCGATGCGGCGCCGGTGCCATCGACATTCACCGTCAGACCCGTGGTGACCTCGGCGGACTGGCTTTCGGGAACCGCGACGAGGATCGATTCACCACTTCCGACCGGGAGGATCGAGGCGGCCGTCTGCCCTGGTGCAAGGATCCCGCCCACCGATCCGAGCACCTGCCAGACGGTCCCGTCGATGGGGGAGACGACGGATGCGACGCCTGCATCAGCGGTGACACCCTGGGCGACGGGCTGCCCGGCGCGGACGGCAGAGCCGTCCTGCACCAGCACGGCGGTGAGGACCTGTCCGATGGGGCTTGCGGCGACGGCCACGCCAGTCGCGGCTACGGCGCGTCCGGTGGCGGTCACCGACGTGGTCTGCACGATGGTCCCGGCGTAGACGAGCCCGGCGACGATGACGAGGCCTACGCCGACTAGGGCCAGCCAGGACCGGCGGGAGGTGAGAGGCAGCAGATTGTCGACCTGCTTGGGCACA
>JAPLBU010000315.1 GCA_026392575.1 Actinomycetota bacterium
CATGCGCATTCCCCACGACGGGCGACTCTCCCTCGTGCAACGGGCGCTCTGGGCCGGAGCCGGTATCGATGCCGTGCACGATGCCACGAATATCGATCCGTGGTTCCTCGACCAGATCTGCCAGATCAACGAGCTCGCCGACACGATCCGCGACGCTGAGTCCCTGGATCATCGCCTGCTCTTCCGGGCGAAGCGGTTCGGGTTCTCCGACACCCAGCTCGGTGCCCTGCGGGGGCTCGCCGAGGCCGAGGTGCGCGAGCTGCGGCATGAACTCGGGGTGCGCCCCGTCTACAAGACCGTCGACACATGCGCGGCGGAGTTCGCCGCTCTGACGCCGTACCACTACTCGTCGTACGACGAGGAGACCGAGGTTGTGCCCAGCGATCGCGACAAGGTGATCATCCTGGGCTCGGGCCCGAACCGCATCGGTCAGGGGATCGAGTTCGACTACTCCTGCGTGCATGCGGCGCTGACCCTGCGCGAGGCGGGCTACGAGACCATCATGGTCAACTGCAACCCGGAGACCGTCTCGACCGACTACGACACCTCCGATCGGCTCTACTTCGAGCCGTTGACGCTCGAGGATGTCCTCGAGGTCGTGCATGCGGAGTCGTCCGCTGGGCGTCTCGTCGGGGTGATCGTCCAGCTCGGCGGACAGACTCCCCTCGGGCTTGCGCAGCGACTCAAGGACGCCGGTGTGCCGATCATCGGGACGAGCCCGGAGTCGATCCACCTGGCGGAGGAGCGGGGGGCATTCGGGCGTGTTCTGGCCGAGGCCGGACTCCTCGCGCCGAAGCACGGCACGGCCCGCACCTTCGATGAGGCGCAGAGCATCGCCGCCGATGTCGGATATCCGGTGCTGGTCCGGCCGAGCTACGTCCTGGGTGGCCGTGGCATGGAGATCGTCTACGACGACGCGATGCTGGCCGATTACCTGACCCGATCCACCGACATCAACGCTGAGCATCCGGTCCTCGTCGACCGCTTCCTCGATGACGCTGTCGAGATCGACGTCGATGCCATCTACGACGGAACCGAGCTGTACCTCGCCGGCGTCATGGAGCACATCGAGGAGGCCGGCATCCACTCCGGTGACTCGGCATGTGCGCTGCCGCCGATCACCCTCGGGGTTGAGGACATCGAGCGGATCCGCAGCGCGACGCTCGCGATCGCCCGTGGGGTGGGCGTGCTCGGCCTGCTCAACGTGCAGTACGCGATGGCCGGCGATGTCCTCTACGTACTGGAGGCGAACCCGCGCGCATCGCGCACGGTGCCGTTTGTATCGAAGGCGACCGCGGTTCCGGTGGCCAAGGCTGCTGCGCGCGTGATGGTCGGCCAGAGCATCCGTGACATGGGTATCGACGACTCCTTCGGGATCGCCTTCGCCAAGTCGCAGGAGGCTGCCTTCGCTGGTGGCCTGCCGACATCCGGCACCGCCTTCGTGTCGCTCGCCAGTCGCGACAAGCGCGGGGCGATCTTCCCGATCAAGCGGCTGGCAGATCTCGGCTTCCGCATCCTGGCCACGTCCGGCACGGCGGCCGTACTGCGTCGCAACGGGGTTCCGGTGGAGGTGCTGCGCAAGCAGCACGAGGGGCGCGGGCCGAATGGTGAGCCGACCACGGTCGACGCGATCATGGCCGGCGACATCCAGCTCATCGTGAACACGCCCTATGGGGTCGGGCCCCGGCTCGACGGATACGAGATCCGCACGGCCGCGGTGATCCGGGGAGTGCCCTGCATCACGACCGTGCAGGGGCTGGCGGCGGCTGTCCAGGGGATTGACTCGCTGCAGCATGATGAGCCCACGGTGCGCTCGCTCCAGGAGCACGCTGCGGCACTTGCCGTGCTGCGTGACGAACAGGATCGGCAGCGCCCGATCGAGACGGGAAGGGGCTAGCAGTGGCGGTCCAGGTCAAGGGCGAGGTCCTCGACATCCGCCGGGTGGGGGCCTACCAGGTGCTGTCGCTGACGGCTCCGGGTATCTCCGACATCGCGCGGCCGGGGCACTTCGTGACCCTCGGGATCGGGGGCGAGGAGTCCAGCATGCTGCTGCGACGTGCCTTCGCGATCTATCAGGTGCAGTCGCGCGGTGTGTACGGCGGAACTCTCGACATCGTCATCGGTGTGCACGGCAAGGGCACCCGCTGGCTGGCGGACCGCCGCCGTCACGACGCCATCGACATCGTCGGGCCGTTGGGACGTCCCTTCATCCTGCCGAAGGAGCGCGTCTCCTGCGTTCTCGTCGGGGGTGGTTACGGCTCGGCTCCGCTGTTCATGCTGGCCGTGCAACTGCGCGAGCGCGGCTGTCGCGTCGATGTCGTGGTGGGCGCGGCGACCGAGGAGAAGCTCTTCGGGGTGCTTGAGCTCAAGCGGGTGGCCTCAACGCTGACCATCACGACCGACGACGGTTCGCTCGGCGAGCGTGGTCGGGTCACCGATGTGCTGCCAGATCTGATGGACCGCGTCGATGCTGCCGTCGTGTACGCGTGCGGTCCGATGCCGATGCTCCAGCGCGTGGCGGAGGTTGCAGAGGAGCGTCAGGTGTACAGCCAGTGCGCTGTCGAGGAGGCCATGGCGTGCGGAATCGGCGTCTGCATGACCTGCGTGCTGCCCGTGGTCGGGGAGGACGGGGTGACCCGGATGCTGCGATCGTGCGTCGAGGGCCCGGTGTTCCGGGGCGATCGCGTGCGCTGGTCCGATGTCGGCACGATCCCGGCCGACACCCTCGGCGCTCCGGTCGAAGGGGGTCGCTGATGTCGCGTGCGGTCATATCGCAGGGACCCCTGCGGGGCGATGAGCCCGTTATCGAGATCGACATGAGCACCGACCTGGCGGGCATCGAGATGCCCAGCCCCGTGATGACGGCATCGGGCTGCGCTGCCGCGGGGCGTGAGCTCGACCAGTTCTTCGACATCACCTCCATCGGCGCCATCGTCACGAAGAGCGTCATGCTGCAGCCGCGTTCTGGGCGTGCGACGCCACGCATGGCGGAGACACCGAGCGGCATGCTGAACTCGATCGGGCTTCAGGGCCCGGGGATCGATCACTTCATCGAGCACGACCTTGCGTGGTTGAGTGAGCGCGGTGCACGCACGATCGTCTCCATCGCCGGTGGATCGGTCGACGAGTACGCGAAGCTCGCCACGCGGCTGCGGATCGCTCGGGGTGTCTCGGCGATCGAGGTCAACATCTCGTGCCCGAACGTCGAGGATCGCGGGCAGGTCTTCGCGTGTGATCCGACATTGGCAGCCAACGTCATTCAGGCGGTCAAGCGGCACAGCGAGCCCCGTATGCCGATCTTCGCGAAGCTCTCACCTGATGTCACCGACATCGTGTCGATCGCTGGGTCCGTCGTGCGCGCAGGTGCCAGTGGCGTCTCCGTGATCAACACCCTGCTCGGCATGGTGATCAATCCCGACACGATGCGCCCCCACCTGGCGGGCGTCACGGGAGGCCTGTCCGGGCCGGCGATCCGGCCGGTGGCCGTGCGCTGCGTATGGCAGATCCGGCAGGCGTTCCCCGACCTGCCGATCATCGGCATGGGCGGCATCCGCTCGGGGATGGACGCCCTCGAGTTCATCCTCGCTGGCGCGAATGCACTGTCCGTTGGAACGGCCGTCTTCCACGATCCGTCGGCGCCCGTGCGCATCCATGCCGAGTTGCAGCGTGCGCTGGTCGATCGCGGATTCAACAGCCTCTCGGAGGCAATCTCCTACGCACACCGACCCAAGGACGCGTCACCGGAGGTGGACGATGAGCTCGACTTCATCTCGGAGTAGCGAGGTGCCGACGCGCAGGGACGTCGCCCCGATTGCCGTCGCGATGGATGCGCCGAGCCTGGCGGTGCTGGCGGCCTGGACCGGCGCGGTGGCAGGCATCGTCTCGACGGTGAAGATCGGGCTCGAGGTGTTCTGCCGTGATGGCGCGTCGGCCGTCACCACGGCCCGAAGGTCGGCGGCACAGTCCGGTGTCCATGACATCGATGTGTTCCTCGACCTGTAGCTGCATGACATCCCGGCCACCGTGCGGGGCGCTGCCCTCGCGGTGGCGCCGCTCGCACCGTCCTATCTCACCGTGCACGCGGCCGGGGGTGCCGAGATTATCGCGGCTGCCGTGGAGGCGCTTCCGCGCACGCGCATCACAGCGGTCACCGTCCTGACGTCACTCGACTCCGAGGCGCTCGAGGCCATCGGAATGAGCGGCCCACCCTCGACGGCCGCAGTGCGACTGGCTCGCCTTGCGGTCGACGCGGGTGCCCGGGCGATCGTCTGCTCACCTCAGGAGGTCGCCGCGATCCGCGCGGCCGTCGGTCCAGGGATCGTCCTCATCACGCCGGGTGTGCGACCGGCGGGTGCGTCGATGGACGACCAGAAGCGCGTCGCAACCCCGACCCAGGCCATCGCTGACGGGGCCGACCTGCTGGTCATCGGCCGCCCCATCACCGGTGCTCAGG
>JAPLBU010000368.1 GCA_026392575.1 Actinomycetota bacterium
CCTGGTGGGATGCCGCGTCGACCTTGATGACCATGGCCGACCCGATGTGGAAGGTCGACAGGCGGTTCGTGTCACCGAAGACGCCCTTGGCCGCCCTGACTCCCTTGAGGTTCATCGCGACACTGACGTCGATATCGCCGGGCCAGTACTTCTTCGGCCGGAACCGGGCAACCGTGTCGCCCGTCCAGGACCACGCCCCCTCGATCGGCGTCGGCGTGTAGACGACGAGCGCCCGCTCGACATCCTCCTTGTTCTTCACCGCGTGGTCGAACGTCAGGGTGATCGGCATCCCGATCCCCACGGTCGATCCGTCACTGGGCTGGACGGACGCCTCGACGAAAGCCTTCGGCTCGACAGTTCGGAAGGCGTCCGACTGGGTGGTCGCCACCCCTCGCGGGTCGATCGCCGTCGCCTCGACCGTGTACGTGGAGCCGAAGGCAAGACCGGCCCGCTTCGCCGTCCAGGTCGAGCCGTCCGACGAGAGCTCCCCCGCAAGCGGCCCCTTGGGCCCCATGACCGTCACCTCGGCGAGTTGTCCATCTGTCGCCGTGACCGTGATTCGCTGGGCCGGATCGACCTTCCGGTCACCACTGGGCAGTGCGCTGATGGTCGCGCGCGACTGCTCGGACGGCACGACGGTCTGGAACTCCACGGAGGCCGCAGGGGCGCATGCGCTCACGACCAGAGCGAGAACGCCCAGGCCGAGCGCCAAGCGACGCGCAGGAACAGCCACGAATGCACTCCTTGAGGGACTGGAGGGTCAGCCACAAGGGTAAGCGTACGAGGGCCCGGTTCCCTAACCGCCGAAGTCCTACCGCCCCACGCGGGCGGCCTGACCGAGTGGTCAGTGGGCGAAGTCGCCCCGGTAGTACTCGAACACCCATCCGATGATGGAGAGCATGAGCAGGACGACCCCGAGGACGATCAGCCAGACCGCGAAAACCAGTCCGAAGACCACGACGACGCAGGAGAAGCCAAGGAACAGCGGCCACCATGAGTGCGGGCTGTAGAAGCCATACTCCGGGTCAGCCTCGTCAACCTCAGCGTTCATCCGGTCCTCGGGCATCGGGGACAGGCGCTTCGAGGTGTACAGCACGTAGAACGCCACCAGGATGGCCAAACCGCCACACAGGGCCAGTGCAGTAGTGCCGATCGGGTCACGTGACACGAGCCAGTAGATGCCCGAGATCAGGATGAAGAAGGCCGCCCCAATGGCGAAGATGATGCCGCCGACCTTCATGCCTGGCCCCCCTCAACCGGAGGCGCGCTCGACGCGGTGACCGCGTGAGCTCCCGCTGCCGCCAGCTCAGGATGGTGCAGGTCGAACGCCGGCCGCTCCGAACGGATCCGGGGCAGCGACGTGAAGTTGTGCCTCGGCGGCGGGCAGGAAGTGGCCCACTCAAGCGAACCGCCCCAGCCCCACGGGTCGTCGACCGTGACGAGTGGTGCCGTGCGCCAGGTCTTGAGGACATTCCAGATGAAGACCAGGACAGCGAGCGCCAGCAGCGCCGATCCCGCGGTCGAGATCTGGTTGTACACCTCGAAGTTGTCGGCCGGCAGGTAGTCGCCGTATCGACGCGGCATGCCCATCACGCCCAGCCAGTGCTGGATGAGGAAGGTGACCTGGAAGCCGATGAACGTCAGCCAGAAGTGGATCTTGCCCAGCCGCTCGTCGAGCATCCGGCCGGTCATCTTCGGCCACCAGAAGTA
>JAPLBU010000438.1 GCA_026392575.1 Actinomycetota bacterium
ACCTCGAATCCGATCCGAGCCTCGACGTCGACGGCCACGACGCGGCGGCGAAGGCTGCGATCCTCGCCGAGCTCGCCTTCCACACCCGCGTGACGCTCGACGACGTCTACTGCGAGGGCATCTCCAAGGTCACCGCCCACGACATCCGCGCTGCGCAGCAGATGGGCTTCGTCATCAAGCTGCTCGCGGTCGCGGAGCTCACCGACGACGGTGTCATCGTGCGCGTGCACCCGACCATGCTGCCGCGCAGCCATCCGCTCGCCAGCGTGCGCGGAGCCTTCAACGCCGTCTTCATCGAGGCGGAGTCGGCGGGCGAGGTCATGTTCTATGGCCGTGGCGCCGGTGGCGCACCGACCGCCAGTGCAGTGCTCGGCGACCTCGTCACCGCTGCGCGCAACCGCGTCAGCGGCGGGCTCGGGCCGGGGGAGAGCACCTACACGAACCTGCCCGTGCTGCCCGTGGGTGCTGCGCTCACGCGCTACTACGTCAATCTGTCCGTCACGGACCGGCCGGGCGTGCTCGCCAGCATCGCCTCGGCGTTCGCCGACAACGGCGTCAGCATCCAGGTCGTGCGCCAGGACGGCCATGGCGAGGAGGCCGGCCTGATCGTGCGCACGCACCGGGCCAGTGATGCCGCGCTGCACAAGACGGTCGAGCAGCTCAGCGGGCTCGACACGGTGCGCAAGGTGCTGGGCGTCATGCGAGTCGAAGGCGAGGCGGGCGAGTAGTCATGGCTCATGTGTGGCGTGGCCTGATCGAGGAGTACCGCGATCGTCTGCCCGTATCCGATGCGACGCCGGTCATCTCACTGCGCGAGGGCGGCACGCCGCTCGTCTACGCGTGCGTCCTGAGCGAGCGGCTCGGCGTCGAGGTGTGGCTGAAGTACGACGGCGCCAATCCGACCACTCCTTCAAGGACCGCGGTATGACGATGGCCATCTCCAAGGCGGCCGAGGCCGGAGCGAAGGCCGTCATCTGCGCGTCGACCGGCAACACCTCGGCCAGCGCTGCGGCCTACGCGAGCAAGGCCGGCATGACATGTGCCGTGCTGGTGCCGCAGGGGAAGATCGCAATGGGCAAGCTCGCCCAGGCGATCGTGCACGGCGCGCAGCTGCTGCAGGTCGACGGCAACTTCGACGACTGCCTCGAACTCGCGCGCAAACTCGCCGTCGACTACCCCGTCGAACTCGTCAACAGCGTCAACCCCGCGCGCATCGAGGGGCAGAAGACAGCGGCCTTCGAGATCGTCGACCAGTTGGGCCGCGCACCTGACATCCACTGCCTGCCCGTCGGCAACGCCGGCAACATCACGGCCTACTGGAAGGGCTACTCGGAGTACGCCGCCGACGGTGTCGCCAGCAGCCGTCCGCGGATGTGGGGCTTCCAGGCGGCTGGTGCTGCACCGCTCGTCAGCGGCGCGCCCGTCCTGCATCCGGAGACGATCGCCACGGCGATCCGCATCGGCAACCCCGCCTCGTGGGACAGCGCCATCGAGGCACGTGACACCTCCGGCGGCCTGATCGATGCGGTCACCGACGACGAGATCCTCGCTGCCTACCACCTCATCGCGCGGGAGGAAGCGCTGTTCTGCGAGCCCGCCAGCGCCGCCAGTGTCGCCGGGTTGATCAAGATGCATGCCGCCGGTGCGCTCGACTCCGGGCAGGTCGTCGTGTGCACCCTCACCGGCAACGGTCTCAAGGACACCCAGTGGGCACTCGACTCGGCGTCCGAGCCGGTCGTCGTTCCCGTCGACGCGGGGGCGGTCGCACGCGCCCTCGAACTGGCGTAGTCATGACGTCGATTCGTCGTGACGCCGTTCGCGTCGCCGTGCCAGCGAGCAGCGCGAACCTGGGGCCGGGGTTCGACTCCATGGCGCTGGCGCTCGCGATCTACGACGACCTCATCGCGATGGCCACCGACGACGAGGGCCTGCTGGTCGAGGTCGTCGGTGAGGGCGAGGGCGTCGTGCCGCTCGACGAGACCAACCTCGTGGCCCACTCGATGCTCGAGGCATTCGGCTGGCTTGATGTGCCGGTGCCGGGCTTCATCCTGCGATGCACGAACACCATCCCGCACGGGCGCGGACTCGGGTCTTCCGCGTCGGCGATCATCGGTGGCATCGTGCTGGCGCGTGCAATGGTCGCTGACGGCCGCGACCGGATGACCGACAGTGATGTCCTGCAGTTGGCCCTTCGCCAGGAGTCGCACCCCGACAACCTCAGCGCCCGGACGGTTTCGCCGATGCGGTTCGGATGGATCCGCATGTCGACGTCCGACCCGTTGTTCTCGTGCCGCCGACGGCGCTGGCGACGTCGAAGGCACGGGCACTTCTGCCGGGGACCGTGCCGTTCGCCGATGCGGCCGCGAACCTGTCTCGGTCCGCACTCCTCGTTCATGCGATGACGGTCGACCCGCGTCGGCTCATGAGTGCGACGCAGGACCGCCTGCACCAGCAGACTCGCGCCACGGCTTATCCCGAGTCGGTGCTGCTCATGGAGCGGCTCCGCGATGCCGGGATCCCTGCTGTCGTGTCCGGTGCTGGGCCGTCTGTGCTCGCCTTCCCCGAGCCGGGCGCGGAGTCGGTGATCGCGGTGTCCGCCGGGCCGGACTGGGTGGTGCAGTCGGTGCCGGTGGCGGCGATGGGAACGCGCGAAGTCCCGGTGCCACCCCTGCCCTGACCCCACGCACCGACCCCCCGGCCCATGGGGTGTTATGCTCGGGCAGTTCCAGAAGTGACGGCGATATGCCGGTTCCTCGGTTCCGAGACAACGGCCACTCACGTCATGTGATCTCGCGGCGGATCCCCGACCGCGCTGGACGACCCCCACGCAACCCGACTCTTCGGGCGCTCGCGGGGCGACCACCCCCTCCGTAATCGAGGGCAACCTCCAAAGGAAATATTCGTGACTGAAACCAAGTCGGGCTCCACAGGTTCCGCCACTGGGGGCAAAGGCCTCTCCGGCATGCTCCTGCCCGAACTGAAGCAACTCGCCCAGCAGATGGGCATCTCCGGCGCCAGCGCCATGCGCAAGGGTGACCTCGTGACCGCCATCGGCGATCGCCAGCGTCCCGCAGCCACGGCAGCGCCCGCGGCCGAGCGCTCCGCCGGCACGAGCGAACGGCCCCGCCGGTCGGCCCGCCGCGATCAGGCACCCGCCGAGACCGCCGCGGCCGAGCCGTCCGTGCCCGCCGCAGAGGCCAGCGCTGATGCGCCCGCCGAGCAGGACCGGGCCAGCCGCAACGACCGCAACGATCAGGGCAACCGGCAGGATCGCAACGACCGTCAGAGCCAGGGCAACCGCAACGATCGTCCGAACCAGGGCAGCCAGAACCAGGGCGACCGCCAGAACCAGGGCGGCCAGGGCAGCCAGGGCAACCAGGGCAACCGCAACGACCAGGGCAACCGCAACGACCAGGGCAACCGCAACGACCAGAGCAATCGGGATGACGGTCCCGATGACGGCCGTCGTCGTCGTCGTGGCCGCGACCGTGGCCGCGACCGTGAGCGCTTCCGCGACCGTCCGCAGCGCGGGGGCAACCCGTACGGCGACGTCGATGTCGAGATCGGCGAGGACGACATCCTCGTACCCGTCGCCGGCATTCTCGACGTGATGGAGAGCTACGCCTTCGTCCGCACCAGCGGGTACCTGCCCGGCAGCAACGACGTCTACGTCTCGCTGTCGATGGTGCGAAAGAACGGCCTGCGCAAGGGCGACGCCATCACCGGCGCCACCAAGGCGGCCAAGGACGGCGACCGCAAGGAGAAGTTCAACCCGCTCGTGCGCATCGACACCGTGAACGGCGGCCCCCTCGAGGCGGCGCTCAATCGTCCCGAGTTCTCCAAGCTGACGCCGCTGTACCCGCAGGATCGCCTGCGTCTGGAGACCACGCCGGGAAACCTCACCACGCGCGTCATCGACCTGGTGGCCCCGATCGGCAAGGGTCAGCGTGGCCTGATCGTGTCGCCTCCCAAGGCCGGCAAGACCATGGTGCTCCAGTCGATCGCCAACGCGATCGTGACGAACAACCCTGAGGTCCACCTCATGGTCGTCCTCGTCGACGAGCGACCCGAAGAGGTCACCGACATGCAGCGCTCGGTCAAGGGCGAGGTCATCGCCTCGACCTTCGACCGCCCGGCCGACGACCACACGACGGTCGCCGAGCTGGCCATCGAGCGGGCCAAGCGCCTCGTCGAGATGGG
>JAPLBU010000385.1 GCA_026392575.1 Actinomycetota bacterium
ATCAGGTTCGCAAAGACGAAGGCGATCGCCGATGCGGCGTTGAGCAGCACGCGCGGCCAGAAGAAATCTGCGGCGCTCCCCGTCTTGCTGGCGATGTATGCGCTGACCAGGACGATGAGCATCGAGCCCATCGCACGTGCGGGATGCTTGCCCTCGATGATCCGCCACACCGTGAACACGAGCGCGAGGCCGACGGCCGCGACGAGTGCCCACGTGAGATCGCTGGTCGAGTCGCCGCCGAGTCCGATGTAGACCGCGATGAACACGAGCGGCGGCAGGACGCTCTCGAGTGCGCCGCGTACGCCACCGAGCAGGCGCACGAAAGGATGCGGCAGGGTTGCCGACGCTTCGTCGTCAAACCCTTCCGTGTCAACCTCATCCGCCTGTGCCACGGGCACACGTTAGCGGCTAGCGTCATCGCTATGGACATGTCCCGCGCAGTCACCTCGGCCACTGACGACTTGCTCGAGCAGTGGCGTTCGGACCTTGCTTCCTGGGCCATTCCGGAAGAGATCCTCAGCCAGGCGCCGGAGTCGCCGTGGATCCACCCCGTGTCGATGTTCACGGTCGACGACGAGATCCCGGACTCGCACTCGCACCGCGTTGCTCGCGAGGCGATGCCTGCAGGGGGCAGCGTTCTTGACATCGGAAGTGGTGGAGGACGGGCCTCGATGGCCCTCGTCCCACCGTCGACGATGCTCGTTGCGGTCGATCATCAGCAGGGGATGCTCGATGCGTTCGCCGTAGCGGCCGAGCATCGGGGGGTTGAGTCGCAGCTGTTCCTCGGTGACTGGCCCGATGTCGCCGCTGCCGTCCCAGTCTGCGATGTCGTCGTCTGTCATCACGTTGCCTACAACGTGTCGGAGATCGGGCCCTTCCTGCTGGCTCTCAATGCCCACGCGCGCATTCGGGTTGTGCTTGAGGTCCCGCAGCATCACCCGATCTCGAATATGAACCCTTTGTGGAAGCAGTTCTGGGACCTGGACCGACCCACCCGACCGACGGCCCAGGACCTGGCCGAGATCGCGCGTGGGCTGGGCTTCGACGCGCACCTGGACCTCTGGGAGGACGCCACGTGGGGCGCGCGAGTCACGCTGCCCGATGACGAGCGCGTGCGGTTCGCCCGCATAAGACTGTGCCTCACGGAAGACCGCGACGCGGAGGTGGCCGCGGCTCTCATCGCGCAGGCGGATGCCGCCCCCCGTGCGGTTGCAACGATCTGGTGGGATGTGTCCTCGTGACCTACGACGTCGATCGCATCCGCGCCCGTATCCCCGCACTTGCCGATGGCACCGCGTACTTCGACGGGCCTGGCGGCACGCAGACTCCGGACCTTGTTGCGGAGGCCATCGCGGCCGCGCTCACCTCCGGTCTCTCCAACAGGGCGCGCAACACGCAGGCAGAGCGCAACGCCGATGACATCACGGTCGGTGCCCGGCTTGCCGGCGCTGATCTCGTCAACGGTGATCCGAACGGCATCGTGTTCGGGCGCAGCATGACGGAGCTGACGTTCCAGGTCGCGCGGACCCTGGCGCAGCAGTGGGGCCCGGGTGACGAGGTCGTCGTCACGCGACTGGACCACGACGGCAATATCCGCCCGTGGGTGACCTATGCCGAGCGATCCGGGGCGACGGTGCGATGGGCCGAGTTCGACCCGAGCACGGGGACGCTGACAGTCGACGACGTGATGTCGTCGGTCAACGAGAACACCCGCGTCGTGGCCGTCACGGGCGCATCGAATCTCATTGGCACTCGGCCCGATGTGGCCGCGATCGGCGTGGAGCTTGCGAGTTCCGACGCCCTCTTCTACGTCGACGGAGTGCACCTGACGGCGCACGCGCCGATTGACATGCAGGCGATCGGCGCCGATTTCTACATCTGCAGCCCGTACAAGTTCCTCGGCCCGCACATCGGCATGCTCGCTGCATCGCCGGCGCTGCTCGAGACGATGCACCCAGACAAGCTGCGCCCGAGCACGATGCAGGTTCCCGAGCGATTCGAACTCGGCACGCTGCCCTACGAACTGCTGGCCGGTGTGACGGCCGCGATCGACGTCCTCGCCGATCTCGTGCCCGGCGACGAGGGCAGCATGAGCCGGCGTGATCGGCTGGTGCGGTCGATGATGGTGCTGGAGGAGTACGAGGATGCGCTGCGCGATCGCATGCGCACCGGCCTTGAGGCGATCGACGGCGTGCACCTGCACGGTCACGCTCCGCTGAGGACGCCCACGGAGCTCTTCTCCGTGGACGGGGCGACGGCGGCTGATGTGTACCTGGGGCTGGCGGCCCGCGGGGTCAATGCGCCGGCGGGCTCGTTCTACGCGATCGAGGCGGCGGAGTGGCTCGGCCTGGGCGTGCAGGGGGCCGTTCGCGCGGGGCTGGCTCCGTATACCAACACCGACGATGTCGACCGGCTGGTTGCCGGGGTGGCGGAGATCGCGTCGGCCTAGTCGTTGTTCGAGACCGTGCCGAGTTCCTCGGCCGCCCAATCGCCATGCTCGCGACGAGCCCAGCTCTCCGGAACCGAACCGCTGCGCATCCCGAGGCGGGCTGTCGCATCGTTTAAGGCCATGTAGATGTGACCGACGACCACGATGATGAACGCGATCGACAACCAGTCGTGCACGAACGTTGCACCGGTGCGCAATGCGTCCGGGAAGTAGCTGCTGAAGAACATCATCGTGCCGGTGGCAAGGAGCACGAGGATCGCACCGAGTGAGAAGGCGGCGTTCAGCTTCTGACCGGCGTTGAACTTGCCGACCGGGATCCGTCCGGAACGTCGATCGCGGCTGCGCAGCCACTTCCAGTCGGTGGGGCGGAAGCGGTTGAGTCGGTCAGCGTCGTCGCGGAACGCGCGGGACAGGAGCGCGAGCAGCAGGGGGATGGGCAGCGCGAAGCCCACAATCTCGTGAATCCTGCGAACGGTCTGCCGATTGCCGACGAGCCCACCGAGATCGGGAATGAACAGCAACGCCGCGGTGACGATCAGGATGAGGAGGAGGATGCCGATCGTGCGGTGGACCCATCGCTCCGCGGTGCTGAACCGTTGCAGCTGCACGGGTGCGACCGCAGCGTCAGACGACAGGGTCATCGCTGCGACCGTTCGAGGTTCCGACGTAGGCATCGACGTCGTAGCCGAGCTGCTCCCAGTAGCCGGGGATGACGTCGCGGACGACCTCGATGCCTGACAGCCACTTCAGCGACTTGTACCCGTACATCGGTACGACGTAGAGACGGACGGGTGCGCCGTGCTTCTCCTGGATCGGTGCACCGAACATGGAGGTGGCGACGAGGACGTCGGGGGCCATGCCCTGCTCCATCGTGAGTGATTCGGTGTAGACACCGTCGAACGAGGTGAAGTGAAGCGCCGCGCCACCTGGCTCGACTCCTGCTGCCGTGAGCACATCACGCAGGAGGACGCCAGACCACGGCACGTTTGCGACGCGCCATCCCGTGACGCACTGGAAGTCCTTGGTGATCCCGGTCTGCGGCAGGGCAGCGAGGTCCGCGAGGCTCAGGGACAGCTCATCGCGGACGAGCCCGTTCACGGCCAGCCGGTAGGTGGCGGGGTCGTATTCGGGGTAGCCGCTTGTCACGGTGTAGATACGGAAGCCGCCCGTGGCCGGCAGGACGTTCGCGAGGCCGGGTGCCGTCGATGCCACCACCTCGGTCACGCCGTCGGACAGCCAGCGCCCGGCCGCGACGCCCACGACTCCGAGACCGAGCATGCCGAGCACGATCCGTCGGCCCACGGGCGTTCCCCGGGTCGGTGCTAGCCCAGCAGGACCGGACATAGGCACCATGGGAACACGGATCGGCCAATCTGGCCACCCCGCCCCGGTCAGTTCAGGGCGCGCACATCTCCAGCAGCGTCGTCACCGTTGCCCAGTTGCGCGCCGTGCCATCGACGAGTGGGCTGCGGCCGCTGATGAGCGAGGCGGCGAGCGCGCTGGTGCCGAAGCCGCCCGGGGTGTGCAGATAGGCCGTGCGGTCAATGACGGTCACCCGGTCGTCACTGTCCTCGGCAGTAGCAACTGCCTGGCGCTCCGCCAGCCAGGTCAGGGTGCTGGCATCCGGGGCTTGCGGCAGCACGATCGCATGCAGGCGTCGGTGGTCGGTCTCGTATGGGAAGGGGTTGTCGGCGACGATCTCTGCCAGTGCGCTGGTGCTCAGCGCGATGGTCGGTACGTCGAGTCCGAACTCGCGTGCGATCACAGCCCGCACACGCGCGCCGACGACGTCGGCAGAGCGAGCAGGTGTGCCGAGGACGATGTTGCCGCTTTGGATGTAGGTGCGGACCTCATCTAGGCCGTCGGCTGTCAGTGCCGATCGCAGGTCGGCCATCGGGAGTCGGTTCCGGCCGCCGACATTGATCCCTCGCAGAAGGACGACGAAGAGGCTCACGGCCGGCGCGCGATCCACGTTGCTCGCAGCGTCGTCTCACTAGCCGGTGCGCTTGTGTACTCGTCGGTGACCGCGAGGAGGTCCAGGCCGGCGCCGCGCAGAGCCGAACGCACGTTGTCGTCGCTGTGCACGTACTGCAGGTGGCGCTCGGCGAATGACGACTCGGATGTCGGTCCGGTGACGGTG
>JAPLBU010000434.1:0-1526 GCA_026392575.1 Actinomycetota bacterium
CAGCGCCTGGCCGCATCCTCCGGTGCATCCAGATACGGGCGCTGCAACTGGGTTCGTGCATCGAGGATCAGGACCGCCGCATAGCCCGCATCACAGGCCGGCTCGGCACCCGGCGTGGCCACGACGATCCCCGGCTCGTCGGGCACGTGCGAAACCATGTGGCCGCCATGGCTCGAGATCACCGGGACGCCCGGGAATGCCCGCCCGATCTCCTCAGCCGTGCGCTCGGCACCCACGCTGACGGCGCGCAGCCGACGCCCTCCGCACGACGGACAGGCCCAGGCGCCCGCGAGTGCGCCACACCACGTGCAGTGCGGCACGGCATCGGCAGCACCGAGCTCGAGGGGTCCGCCGCACGAGCAACGCGCCACTTCGCGACAGGACTGGCACGACAGCACTGGCAGGTAGCCCCGTCGCGCCACCTGCACGAGAACTGGCCCGGTGCGCAGCGCAACACTGGCCGCCTCCCATGCCGTGTGTGGGATCCGCGCCGCGGCGGCCGCAGCATCGCGGGCGGCGTCCTCGGCCGCGATGGCCCGGACGGCCGGCGCCCGCTCGGCCAGAGTCGCCCGTGATGGCACGACCGACCGCGCCCAGCCGCTCTCGCACCATTGCTGTGTCACGACCGAGCGAGCGGGTGAGCCCACCACCAGATCGCAGCCGCTGAGATGCGAGCGCAGGGCCGCGACGTCGCGGGCATTCCAGTACGGCGCCTGCGGGTCGGCGAGCGCATCGTCGCCGTCGTCCCAGACGAGGATCAGGCGCAGATCCGGCATCGGCGCGAACACACTGCCGCGAGTGCCGACGACCACGCGCGCGCCCCCGCGCAGGATTCGGAGGAACTCCCGATAGCGCCGCTCGGGACCCTGATCGGCGGTGAGGGTGGCCAGCGCCCCCGCCTCGCGGGCATCAGCCAGCTCGACCAGGCAACGATCGACATCGGCCGCATCGGGAACGACGATGATGACCCCGCCCCGTGGTTGCGCCAGAACGCAGCGCGCCAGCGCCGCCAGATCAGCGACCCACGAGGTCGCCGGGGCCGCCGACCACGCCGCACGCGTTGCTGGGGAGCCTGCTGCGCTGGCGGTTGACAGCCGCTGAGTCAGCGCGGATCCGCTGTCGTACGCGTCCCAGCGTTCCGCACCGACACCCGCCGGATCCGCGACCCACATGGTGGGCTCGACGCGAACCCCCTCGGCACGCGCGTGCCGCGGCGGCACCGCTGCACGCACGACGTCGCTGAACGTGCCGGCCTGCCGCTCCGCAACCTCGACGACCAGGGCCAACGTCGCTGCGGTCAGAACCGGCTCCGCGCCGATGACACGCTCGAGCGGCTTGAGTCCACCCACATGATCACCGGCCGCGAGCCGAGCGACGACGAACCCGTCGACGAGTCGGCCAGCGAAACGAACCCGCACGCGCGCACCCACGACCGCGCCATCCGAAAGCGCGGCCGGCACCGCGTAGTCGAACACCCGGTCCAAGTGAGGCACCTGGGCATCGATCATCACCTGGGCGACCGGGTC
>JAPLBU010000434.1:1560-3698 GCA_026392575.1 Actinomycetota bacterium
GCCTCGGCCAACTCGAGCGCTACTGCAGCGCGCGCCTTACTGGCCCGGGCCTTCGGCCCGGGAACCAGGACCAGTTGATCGGGGGCATCCGCCCCGGACAGGCCCGTCAGCGCCCCGCAGCGACCTTGAGCTCTTCGGCGCGGTCGATGCTCTCCCACGTGAAGGTCGGGCCGACAGCAGTGCGCTTGCTGGGATCCTCGGAGTCCAGTAGCCAGTTGCTGCCCTGCGGCCGGCCGAAGTGGCCGTAGGCACTGGTGATCCGGTAGATCGGACGCAGCAGGTCGAGGTCGCGGATGATGGCTGCGGGACGGAGGTCGAACACCTCGAGGACCGCCGCCTGGATCTGCTCGTCGGGGATGATTCCCGAGCCGAACGTCTCGACGAACACGCCGACCGGATGCGCCTTGCCGATCGCGTAGGCAACCTGCACCTCGCATCGCGTGGCCAGGCCTGCCGCGACGACGTTCTTGGCGACCCAGCGCATGGCGTAGGCCGCCGAGCGGTCCACCTTCGACGGATCCTTGCCCGAGAAGGCGCCACCACCGTGGCGGGCCATGCCGCCGTAGGTGTCGACGATGATCTTGCGGCCGGTAAGGCCGGCGTCGCCCATCGGGCCGCCAACCTCGAAGCGTCCGGTCGGGTTGACGAGCAGTCGGTAGTCGCGTGAGTCGAGGTCGACGGCGTCGAGGACCGGGTCGACGACGTGCCGGCGGATGTCCGGCGTCAGCATCGTGTCGAGGCTGACATCGCGCGCGTGCTGCGATGACACGACGACCGTGTCGATCCGCACCGGGCGATCGTTCTCGTCATACGCGATGGTGACCTGGGTCTTGCCGTCGGGACGCAGGTACGGCACCGTGCCGTCCTTGCGCACCTCGGTGAGGCGCTCGGCCAGCCGGTGCGCCAGGGAGATCGGCAGCGGCATGAGCTCGGGGGTGTCGTCGCAGGCGTAGCCGAACATCAGGCCCTGATCGCCAGCGCCCTGACGGTCGAGCGGATCGGCACTGCCCTCGGCGCGCTCCTCGATGGCGTCGTCGACGCCCTGCGCGATATCCGGGGACTGCTTGCCGATCGAGATCGAGATACCGCAGGACTCACCGTCGAACCCCTTGGTCGAGGAGTCGTAGCCGATGCCGAGGACCGTCTCGCGCACGAGGTTCATCACATCGGCATAGCCGGTCGTGGTGACCTCGCCGGCGACATGCACCTGTCCGGTGGTCAGCATCGTCTCGACCGCCACGCGACTGGTCGCGTCCTGGCGAAGCAGGTCGTCGAGGATGGCGTCACTGATCTGGTCGGCCATCTTGTCGGGGTGACCCTCAGTGACCGACTCGGACGTGAACAGGCGGTTGGACACGGACTCTCTCCCTCACAGATCTCCCGCAGCCCTGACTCCAGGACTCGCGCTTGCCTCATTCGAGGCCTGGTCCTCACCCGGAGCACCCCACCGCGGAGGAGGGTTGCCGACCAGCAAGCCGGGGCTGAACGCTGATGCTCTTGACCGGGGGAAAGAATATCCCAATAGCGATGCTCCGCCGCACCGGCGGGCCGTGGGGATGCGTGGATCCTTCGCTCAGCTGCGCACGCGCGCCGCGACCGCGTCCCAGATGCCGTCGGCAATACCGGCCTTGGCCTGACGGGGCAACGCGACCTGGGACCCATCGGCGCCGAGGATCACGACGGCGTTCTCCGGCGACCCGAATACGGCGTCAGCGGCCACGTCGTTGACGACGAGCAGATCACAGCCCTTGCGCGCCAGCTTCGACTTCCCCAGGGCGAGCAGTTCCGCCGCATCAGCAGCCGTCTCGGCTGCGAAGCCGACGATGAACGGAGCCACGCCAGTGCGCGCCGCCACCAGGCCGGCGAGGACGTCGCTCGTCCGCTCGAGGTCCAGGGTCACTCCCGAGCCGGAATCGTCCTTCTTCACCTTGGTCGACTCCGGCACCGGCCGGAAGTCGGCCACCGCCGCTGCCATCACGACGACATCACTCTGCGCCGCTATCGCCATCATCGCCCGTTCGAGGTCGGCAGCAGATGTCACCCGCACGACGTCGACTCCAGCCGGCGGGTCGACGTCCATATGGGCCGCGACGAGCGTGACCTGCGCGCCTCGGGCCAGGGCGGTGCGGGCCAGCTCA
>JAPLBU010000051.1:0-1562 GCA_026392575.1 Actinomycetota bacterium
CCTCATGGCAGGTCACCGTGATGTGAGACGCACCGCCGTGCCGGATCGAGTTGGCGACGGCCTCCTCGATCACGTCGGCCGCGATCTGCCAGCCGGCGCCGGCCGTGACGTCGTCGGACACCTGCAGGTCGATTGTCGCGATGCCCTGCCACGCCACGGCGATCTGGTCGAGCCGCATCAACGGATGCATCGGCGCGGCGCCTCGCTCGGACATTCCGGTCATGGCCACAGCCTCCCGTGCCTGCGCGATCGCCCGCTCGGCACCCTCGGGGTCGTTTGCCGCGGCTGCGTTCTCCAGCTGGAGGGCGGCCGCGAAGAGGCGGGACTGGATGGTGTTATGCAGGAAGGTCGCGGCATCCGACTCGGCCGAACGACGCTCCAGAGTGCCGAGGTGCTCGTCCCACATGGGCGCCGCGATGCTGGCACGCAGGCTCGTCATCGTGGCCTGGCGGTCGGCGATGACGGTGTGACCCATGGCACCGATGAAGAACGCGAGGGGGATGCCGACTGCCAACGCGAGGGCGGCGGGCTCTCGCTGCGGCACACCCGTGGCGAACTCCATCGCGCGATGGGCCAACTCGGCAGGCAGCAGGAAGAGGAGGAGGTACATCACCGCGTTCGCAGCCATGCGATGCGCACCACCCCACAGGGTGAACGGCACCACGATGAGAGCCGTAACGGCCGCCGCGGTCAGGCCCTGCAACAGCCCGAGCGAACCGCCGTGCCAGACAAGCGAGTTCAGGACAAGCAGGCCCGTCATGAGCGGGAGGGCCCGCCCGAACGGCACGGGTGTCGCGAGCACGCGCAGGAGGAAGGGGCGAGCACGGTCCGGGGCATCCAGCTGCGGGGCCGGGCTGAACCACATCTCGTGACTCAGCGGACGCAGACGCTCCTCGATCGCCTGCTGCACGAGCACCGCCGTGCGTGCCGCATCGGCCGCGACGACGGGGTCGTCGAGAACGCGCGTCACATGCGAAGACGTCTCGGCAATGCGCTGAAGGGCGCGAGTCGTATGCGCATCGGCCTGCGCCTCGTCGAGCAGGCGTTCGGCCAACTCGCGGGTGACGAGTTCATCGAGCAGCCTGCTGACATTGGCGCGGTACTGATCGTTGGCGGCCAGGGCTGCGCCGATGATCATCAACCACAGGCCGAAGATGACAGCGGACGAGCCGATGCGCACCGCGGGCGTGGCCGTAGTGCTGAGATCCCACATCGCGGGCAGGATCGCGATCACGACGCCGCGTGCGGCCGCCGCCAGCAGGACGAAAGCGATCACCATCGCTCGGGTCGACGGCTTGCGTCCGTTCCGGTCGCCCACGATCACGTAGCCCACGAAGAGCACAGCACCCAGCACCAGCTGCGACAGCACCCCGATCACGCACCAGGAAAGCAGCACCTGCGTCGAGGCGAATGGCTCGCGGGTGGCAGTGCCAGCGGCGAAGAAGCCGATCGGTGCCGTGACGAGAAACGCGGTCAGTCCGAGGGAACGGCGGCTGCCGATGAGGTCCCACCGACTGCGCGGCCGACCCGTCACCCGCCGTCCTCTTCGACCTTGCCGGTCA
>JAPLBU010000051.1:1694-4611 GCA_026392575.1 Actinomycetota bacterium
TTGCGCTGGCTGTCTCTCGGCACGTCGAGGAGTTGGCACAGCCGGGAGATCGTCTGCTCGACGGCCTTCGTGCTGACGTTCCTCGCCTCCGCGATCGCCTGCGTGCTCTGGCCATCGGCGACCAGCCGAAGGACGTCGACCTGCGCCTCCGTCAACTGCGGCAGTTCATTGGCCGGCGTCGCCCGCGGCTTCAGCGGTTCACGGGCAGCCTGCACGACCTGGGAGGCGACGACGGTGAAGTCGTTGATGTCGCCCTTGCTCAGATACGCGGTGCCGGCCGGTGGCTTGGGCATGCCGGGAGCGAGCAGCCGCGGGTCGCGGAATGTCGAGAGGATGACGAGGCCGATCTCCGGCTGATGGGCGCGCAGGGCGTGAGCGAGGTCGAGACCCGTCGGACCCACCCCGAGGTCGAGGTCGATGAGAGCGACTTCGGCGTCGATTGTCGGTTGGAGGGCGAGGGCGTCGCGCGCCGTGAGCGCCTGACCGGCCACGAAGATCCGCTGGAACTGGAGCGAGCTCACAATGGTCGTCAGGGTGAAGGGGTCATTCTCGACGACGAGCACGCGATGTGCACTCACCTGATCCCCCTCCATCCCGGATGTGGCGAGCCCCCAACTCAGCGATCCCTGTTCAGGACATCATCGCGCAGGTCGGTGAAGTGACCGGCAACGATGCTGGCCCGAATACGGTCCAACAAACGCACGATATACCGCTCGTTGTGGATGGTCGCCAGCGTGGAGGCGAGCATCTCCTTGGCCTTGAGCAGGTGGTGCACGTAGGCCCGGGTGTAGTGGGTGCAGGTGTAGCAGTCGCAGGTGTCGTCAATCGGGTTGAAGTCGCGGCGGTAGCCGCCATTCGTGAGGTGGAAGCCCTTGACCGGGTGGTAGACGGTCCCATTTCGGGCATTTCGCGACGGTGCCACGCAGTCGAAGGTGTCGGCGCCATTCTCGACGGCGGCGAAGATGTCGCTGACCTCTCCGATGCCCAGCAGGTGACGCGGGCGATCGTCCGGCAGCTCCTCGCAGACCCACCGCACGATGGTGCCGAGCCGGTCCTTCTCCAGCGCTCCCCCGATCCCGAAGCCGTCCACATCCAGTGCAGCCAGATCCCTGGCCGACTGGCGACGCAGATCCTCGTACTGCGCGCCCTGCACCACGGCGAACAGCGCCTGGTACGGCCGGTGGCTCCGCGCGGCGGTCTGCCGCACGTGCTCCGCCACGCAGCGCTCAGCCCACGCCTGCGTGCGCGCAACGGAGCGCTCCTGATACTCGCGGGTGTTGAGCAGCGTCGTGCACTCGTCGAAGGCAAACATGATGTCCGCACCGATCTGGTGCTGCACCTGCATCGACACCTCCGGGGTGAAGCGGTGCATGCTCCCGTCGAGGTGGGACTTGAACGTGACGCCGTCATCGTCGACATGCGCGAGGCGGTCCTTGCCGGCGGCGATGACATCGTCGGACCGCACCGACTTCGCATCCATCGCGAGGATCTTCTTGAAGCCGACGCCGAGGGAGAGCACTTGGAAGCCACCACTGTCGGTGATCGTCGGCCCATGCCAGCCCATGAAGGCGGCGAGCCCGCCGGCCTCGTCGACGATGTCCGCGCCGGGCTGCAGATAGAGGTGGTACGCGTTCGCGAGGATGACCTGAGCACCCAGCTCACGCATCGTCTCCGGCAGGACGGCCTTGACCGTGGCCTTGGTGCCCACCGGGGTGAACGCCGGCGTCTGGATGTCGCCGTGGGGGGTGTGGATGACGCCGGCCCGTCCGAGGCCCGATTCCAGCCGCTGCTCGACGTCGAACGAGAAGCCCGGCTTGGTCACTCCCCCTCCGGGGCCAGCACGTCCGTGGCCGGGAACAGATCGCGGGCGGGTGCGATCCACGCCCGGATCGGGGCCTCGAGCGCATCGTTCGACCCCGCGCAGAACTGCGGGCTCAGGGCGACCAGGGTCTCCGCGCCCGCGACGACGCTGAGGTCCATGCCCGTGCCGCCCGTGCAGCCCTGCCCTGGGTCGGCGACCGTCAGGCCCTCGACGGTCGGCAGCGTCTCGCCGAGGGTCGCCCACACGCCGGCCGGCGTCGGCACGTGCTCGTCCGCGAGCACAGCGCCATAGCTGTCGACAACGATGTGGGCGTCGTCTCGCGTGACCGTCAGGGTGATGCTGCGGTGGTACTGCGGGGGCACGGACGAGTCGAGGAACGCATAGGTCACGACCGCGTCGGCGGGCAGTCCCACGGGCACCTCCGGAGTGTTCGTCGAGCAGGCGGACAGTGCTCCTGCCGCTACGAGGGCCAGAGCAACGATGGTCATCGTCGGTCGAGTCAGCACTGCGCGCATCCCCCGACCCTACCGGCGAGAATGACGCCATGACATCGCCCGAGATCGGACGGACCATCGATGCCGGTGGCATCGCCACGAATGTGCACGTCAGCGGCAGCGGTGATCCCGTCCTGCTGCTGCACGGCTCCGGGCCGGGTGTCACAGCCTGGGCGAACTGGCGCCTGACGATTCCCGTCCTCGCCGAGGATTTCACGGTGATCGCCCCCGACATCGTGGGCTTCGGGTACACCGACCGGCCCGATGGCGTCACCTACGACCTCGAGACGTGGACGGCACACGCCATCGGCGTGCTTGACGCCCTCGGGATCGACCGGGCGCATGTGGTCGGCAACTCCTTCGGCGGGGCACTGGCGCTGTCCCTCGCCATCCGGCACCCCGAGCGGGTCAGCCGTCTCGTGCTGATGGGCTCGGTCGGCGTGCCGTTTACCATCACCCAGGGCCTCGACGATGTCTGGGGATACGAGCCCTCGGTCGAGAACATGGAGGCGCTGCTGCACCTGTTCTCCTACGACCAGAGCCTCGTCGGCCCCGACCTCGGACGCCTGCGCTACGAGGCCAGCATCCGACCCGGTGTTCA
>JAPLBU010000413.1 GCA_026392575.1 Actinomycetota bacterium
GCCTGCACCTCGGCCGTCACGTCGACGGCATGCGCGATGCAGACCCGCTCCCCCGTCTGCGGGATCGTCACAATCCTGACCGTCAGGTCAGCCAACCGGATGTCACCGTCAGCGCGAACGTAACTCTTTCGGACTTGGTAGGTGTCGATCTCGCCGCTGCGAACAAGTACATCGAGTCGACGCTCCTCGGCGAGATCGTCCGGATGGGTGAACTCCTCCCATCGAAAGAGGGGAAGATCTTCGCGTTGCACCCCGAGGAACTCGAGGAGGGCGTCGTTCATCTCCGTGTGGCCGCCATCGAGCGGACCGAAGCTCATCGGGATGGTCGTCTGGTAGAGGGCTGTGCGGAACATGTCCTGGCTTCGTTCCAACTCCTTAGTCAGCGTCACTTGATCATCGAGCTGCTCGCGATGGGCCGCTCGGGCACGACGGCTCTCGGCCACCGCGCCGGCCAGCAGCCACGCGGCCAACGGCAATGACACCAGGAACACCTGAACGACCAGGGCCGATTGGACGACCGAGGCCCGGTCAGCGCTCGCGGGGGCGAACGGCCCACGCCCCAGCGTCGTCGCATTCGTAATCGCGATGACACACGTCATCAGGCCGACGGAGACAGTCAGCTGCGACGTCTGGGCAGCCAGCAGCACGATGAGCGGAACGATGAGGAAGGCAGCTGCGAGGTAGAGCGACGTGCTTCCGCCGAAGAAGGCCAACGCGATGAGTGCGTTAACGCCGACGATGGCGAAGACCCCGATCACGAACCTCGGTCGAGAGAAGGACGGCCACGTCCGCCGATCGAACACCAGGACCATGAGCGGCACGATCGTCAGGACGCCGATTGTGGTGGTAAGCACAACGTTGGCGCAGTAGACCAGAACGGAGTAGCTCCCCGTTGTCGGCGTCGGGACCATCGGAGCTGCGGCAAGCGATCGCACGACCCCGGCCCCCAGCGCCAGAGCTATGAGCACTCCGGCATCCCTGGTAGATCGGATCGCGATAGGCCGCCAACGATTCAAGAAGATGGCGAGTGCCACCACCACGACCATGTCCACGAGCACACGGGCGCCGGAGGTGGCGATCGTCCAGCCCCCCGCACCGTAGGCAACGAAGGTCCCAGCTGCGGCAGTGAGGATGTAGGGCCACCAGCGCTGGCGCGGAATGAGCACCATCACGCCCACCGAAATGGCCCCGTACCAGACGGTGACGAATCCCTGCGTCCTCAGCATCGACATGCTGAGGCCCAACCCGACGGCCACCACCACGAGGGAAAGGCCGATATCGATCGCGGTAGTCAGCAGGAAACCACGAGGCTTCGCCTGAATCTCCACCTTCGACACCGCTGGGACGTTAGCAGCGCCCCCCAAGAAACCCGTAGGCGCGAGCGTCCCCTGTTCCGGTGTCAACACGCCCTTTGCCCCGCCATGTGGCATAAGTCGCAGATGTCTCCCCAGCCTCTTCGCCGAGCGGGCAGTTATCGTGCGGAGCGTGATTCGCGTCCTCCTTACCGGGATGTCCGGGACCGGCAAGTCGACGATCACCCGAGAACTGGTCGCCCGTGGCTACCGGGCCATCGACGCCGACGACGGCTGGACCCTGCCGCAGCCCGACGGGACGCAGCACTGGGACGAGGCAGCCGTCACTGACCTGCTCGACACGGATGACGCTGACGTCCTCTTCTTCGCCGGCTGCGAGGAGAACATGGTCGCGTTCCTCCCCTGCTTCGACATCGTCGTCCTGCTCAGTGCCCCGCGCGACGTGATCGTGCAGCGCATCACCGAGCGAACAGGCAACGACTTCGGCAAGGACCCCACGGAGTTGGCGCGCATCCTCGGCGACCTCGCGAACGTGGAACCGCGATTGCGGGCGATCGCCGACCACGAGGTCGACACGACGAACTCGATCGATCAGGTAGTGGCGTTGATCCTGGCGCTCATCGGGGAATAACGAGTCGCCTGATCCACCGGACCCGGGGGATTCACTCCCTTCCTTACACCACGTAGGCTTTGTCCTACATCCACGCTGAGGAGCCATCGTGAAGAGACTGATCGCCGCCATCGCCGGCTCGGCCCTGATCCTGGGCGGGCTCCTCGCGAGTGCCCCTCAAGCGACTGCGGCTGGATCCAACGCCGTCATGACGTGCGGCGCCCCAAGCACGGTGATGCAGAACGATCAGGTGACGGTGACCTGGGGTGTGGCTGGAGTTGCTGATCCCACCTACTGGTTCGCCAACATGCAAGTGATGGATCCAACCGGAACGGCAGTCGGCACCGTGATCAACTTCGGCTACCCGGCTGTCTCGACCACCTCCGGATCCATCAGCTTCTCCGCGGACAAGGTCGGCAAGTATCACGTCTACTGCTTCGGTCCGAACATCGATGCCAGTGACGTGTACATCGACGTGCTCCCCATCGCGATCACCTCCTGCTCGGTCTCGGTCGTTGGCGATCAGGCCACTGTTCGTTGGTCCACCGCTGGCTCAGGGTTCGGGTCCTTCGACGTCGGCGTCGCCAAAGCCTCGACCGCGACGAAGTCCGTGCCCGGAGATCAGCGCACCGCGACCGTCTCGCTCGCGTCAGTGGGGGCGGGCTTGATCACGATCACCGTTAAGCCACAAGTCCCAGGGACAGTGCAGACCCCTTTCGCATGCCCAGAGGTCACGTACACGCCTGCGACCCCCGTGCCGCCGGTAGTCACACCAGGGGTCTTCCAGATCAATCAGGGCGTGCGTCAACAGCAGTTGAGCATCAGCTGGAGTGAGCCGCCGATGATCGGCTGGAAGTCGGCCAACTTCCTCGGCACTCGGTCCATCCTCAGCAATGAGACGAGCATCTGGGTTGACTGTGGCTTCACGGGCGACTTCGTTGCGGTGAGCAGCACGGTGGGCAATTCGGCCCCCGTTCGGGTGAGCGCCGCCTGCGCCCCCATCACGGCGACCCTGACACTGACCCCCCTCGATGCGCACAGCGTGCAGGGCACCTTCACGTTCACGCCTGATCTCAGCGTCGTCGAGACGGTCAGATACTGGACCCTCATCGACGGGCAGCCCGGACCCACGATCCGGGCCACCGCCCCGCCCGGCCCCGGCACCACGATGACCTTCGTCATTCCCGGCCTGCCTGCCGGGAAGGACGTCACCGTCCTGTCCCAGATCGGTGTGGTGGGAAACCCGTTCAGCGTAAGCCCGCGCGCGACGACGACTATGCCGGCCGCGGGAGCTGCACTTCAGTACCAGGGCACGACCGTTGCGACCGGCACCGCGTTCTCGGTTCCGCCCACCTTCCAACCCCAGGGCCAGACGTTCACCGTCTCGGCCGTTCCCGCCCTGCCGCTGACGGTGGATGCGGGCGGCACGGTGCGCGGTACCGCGCCAGCAGTCACCAAGACAACCGTCCACACCGTGACCGTCACGTCCGCGAATCCCGCGGAGACGGCAACCTTCACCCTGACGATCACCCCGCTGCCCGGAGCCTCCGCCGCAACTGCCGCCACGCGCCCCGGAGCCGGAGCCAGCACCGGAGGTATTCCCGGCACAGGACCGGTCGGTGGTTCCACCGGCAATGGCGGGGCGAGCTCGGGGTCGATTGGTGCGGGTTCGGCACCGGCGCCGTGCCTGGCTCCCGATGGTGAGATCTACCCTGACCTCGCCGGCTCGGTCGGATCGACGCTGACGATGGCCCCTAACCTCACTGGCCTGCGTCCCGCGACGAACTTCTCGATCGTCGGCGGGTCGCTGCCGCAGGGCATCTGGCTGGACAGTGACGTGGGCGTCGTGTCCGGCACTCCGCTGCAGTCGAATGGCGGATGGGGGCCGGTGACCGTCCGTGCGGCATTCGCGGACGGCACCACCGAGGACAGCTCCTTCAACATCGCTGTGGATGATCCACATCACTCGGCCAACTACCCGAATCGCATCATCGGCTCCATCGGGCAGGAGGTGGTCATCTCGCCGCTCGAGGTCCACACCCACGGGACGACAACATTCCGGATCGTCTGCGGATCCCTTCCGCAGGGGCTGAAGTTCAATACCGAGATTGGTCAGATCAGTGGGACGCCGACGGCGCTCGTCGAGCGGCCCGTTCCCCTCCGGGTTCGCATGACCGACGCTTACGGCTGGGTGGACACCTCGTTCATCATCGTCGTCAATCAGGGCTTGACACCGTGGCTGCGCTACCCGGACTACGCGCAGCTCGACCGCAATTCGGCGACCATCATCGACCCGACACGCTCTGGCCTCCCCGGTGACACGCGTTACACCATCACGGGCCGGCTGCCCAAGGGCCTGGTCTTCGACAAGGTGTCGGGTGCGATCTACGGGAAGCCGGTGGTCGCTGTCGGGAGTGTGTTCCGGCCTACCGTCCGTGCGGTGGACAAGAAGGGGAACGTGATCGCGAGCACGTGGGCCAACCTGACGGTGACCAAGCCGGCCGTCCCCATGAAGGTGAAGGCGCGCAGTGCAGCACGACGCCTCACGGTCGGGACGTTCACGCTCGTGACCTCCGTGAAGCACCCGGCGCTCTCGCGCCTGTCGGCGAATGTGAAGTGCACGGCGTGCACGCACACGTTCAACAAGCGCACCGGTCGACTCGTGATCCGGGTCACGAAGGCCCATCGATTGGTGCGGGTGCACATCGCGGCCGTGCCCATTGGTGCGGCGAACCGGGAGGCCTACTCGTCGCACGTCTGGAGCCGAGCCTGGCACGTTCGTTAGTCCGGATTGACGAGCAGTTTGCTGTGTACGGTTGGAGCACGCACGAATGAGGGGACGTAGCAACATGACGAGCGGCGAACGCCTCGGCATGTCCTCCCGCATCCGTACGGCACCCGGCCCCAAGCGGCAATGGCGGATCTCCCCCGAACAGACCTTTCCCCTGCCCGTCATCGTCGACCACAGGTACGTCGACCCGACGACGGGTGCGCGTGCCTGGCTGATCGAGGCGACGATCGACCTGGTCGACGGCGCGCCCGCAATCGTCCGGATGGACATCCGCGTTCCCGGCGGGCTCGACCCCCATCGCATGCAGCGGGAGTTCCGCTGGGCCTCACCACTGGAGATCGTCACCATCGGAGTACCGGAACTCCTCGCGCGCGGAATCGATCCCTTCGACTACGACCTGCCCCTCACCGGCTTCCCGGAAGCCGCCCAGTTGGGTCACCGGTCGAACGAGCAGTTGAGCGATCCCTTCCTCGAGGAGATCGCCCATGAGTACCTCGCCATTGGCCGGGGGTACGCCAAGGCCATCGCCATCGAGCGCCATGTCTCGCAGCGCACGGTCGTCAGCTGGGTCGAGAAGGCACGGCGCCGCGGCATCCTCACACGGGTGCCGTCGGGCAGCTTCGGCGGAACGATCGTGCCGAAGTCGCGACGGCGGGCAGCAGCCCGGTAACCATCCACAGTGGTGGGTTGCGTAGGATTCCGCCATGCGCCGACCCTTCGCACTGACCGCCACGGTCCTTGCCATCGCCCTGACCATTCCTCTCGTCCCTGCCGTCGCACACGCGCAGCCGGGACCGATCGACACGAAGAGGCGGATGTCGGCAGCGGACCGCACGGCAATCGACTCGGCGGCGCAGCAGTTCATTGCGAACTCCCTCGACGGCGCCCCCGGGCTGTGGATCGCGGTCTGGGACCCGAAGCGCGGCTACTACCAGCAGGCGTACGGCCAGGCTTCCATCGATGGCACGCCCGCGAAGGTGGCCGACCACTTCCTCATCGGATCGATCACGAAGACGGTGTTCGCGACCGCCGTCCTCGAGCAGGTTGCGGCTGGTCGCCTAGAGCTCAGCGACACGGTGAAGAAGCTCGACCCCGCGCTGGCGCGCCAGTACCCCGTCGCTGCGAAGAAGTCCGTCGCACAGCTTCTCGGCATGACCAGCCGCATCCCGGACTACGCCGATGCGGCCGTCGGCAAGATGTTCATCAACCCGAAGCAGGGCTTCACCCGCGACGAGCTCATCGCCCTGGGCATCGCCGAGGGCAAGGCGACCCCCGCCCTCGGCGGCTACTCGACGACCAACTACATAGTCATGGGCAAGGTCATGCAGACCCTCACCCACAAGACGCCTGAGCAGCTCGTCAATGCCGTCCTCCGCCAGGCTGGGATGAAGAGCTCGAAGCTCATGGCCGGCAACGTCGTTCTCCCGTCTCCTCGCGCGCACGGATACAGCGGCCAGCGTGAATCCGAGCCTGTCGTCCACCACCGACGTCACCGACTGGACGATGGAGTGGGGCAAGGAAGGCGGCGGCGCGTACTCCACCATCGGTGACCTCGCGAAGTGGGGAGGCACCTGCCTCGGCACGAACCTCCTGCCCGCGAAGGTCGCGGCCCAGCGGCTGAAGACCACGAAGATCGATGCGGGCAACTACGGACTCGGGATCATCCGCCAGGGCGACTGGCTCGCGCACGGCGGTCAAGCCATCGGCTACCAGGCCAACGTCGCGTGCAACCCCAAGACGGGCGCCGTCGTGGCCTACGCCGTCAACTCCACCGAGGGGCCGGCCGACCTGGCGACATACCTCGGTCCGGTTGCGTGGCCGGAGTACTCGAAGGCCAAGGACCCGACGGGCTGAGACGGGCTGAGACGGGCTACGCCACCAGGCCGCGTAGGAATGCCTGCGTCTCCGCATCGCACGAATGGATGACGGTACCGATCATGCCGCGAGTTAGCAGCACCTTGTAGACGTTGCGGACGAGGCGATCGAACTCCTCATCAGGGACTCGAGACCCGCTGCGGAAGTCAGGATCCTTGTTCTCCCCGCGCACGGCAACCCATCGGTCCTTCCGCCAGACCAGATCAGGTCCGATAATCACGCCGTTCCAGTCGTATTCGAAACCCTGCGCTGTGTAGACGCACCCGACCTGTCCGAAGCCAGCCGGGTCCGATGCCCATAGGGGTGCTGGTGGGACGCCTCCGATAGCCCGATCGCCCCTCAGGTTCCACGGGCGCGACCAGCCCCCGATTACTACGTCATCCACGAGCGTGCCGTCCTTCCGGGGGTCGCTCCATCGCCAGCAGTAGCCGGCGGTCATGCGCGCGCCGAAACCGCCATCCCGCTTACTCACGAGCATGACTTCCATCTCCGCCGGTGTGTCGGCAACGCTCACCGCGAACCCGTCCTCCGCAAGCCACGGGAGCGGGCCCCCTTCGACCAGCGCTAGCAGTCGCTGCACCCATCTGATGTAGGCCTCACTGCCGCCGCAACGGAACTGATCGTCGAGCGAGATTCGGTGGACAGGCAGTCCCAGTGCGATTGCGAAAGCCGAGATCTCCTCAACGGTGCCGAGTTCACCCGGCCGCACGACCTGGTTCTCGTCCAGAAGGAATACGGGCACGCGAGCCGCGGCGATCAACTCGTCGACTTGCGGGCGGCCCGTTCGAAGGGCGGCCTTTGTGTACCGGTTCACCGAGGTCTCACGGATGCGATGCGCCTCGTCGAGGATCAGTACGTCAAGCCCGTTGCGCTCCGCGTCCATGAACGAGTTGAAGTACTTGAACAGCGACTTGACCCGCGTGGACCCTCGCCCGGCCACATTGCGCAGCGTCTGGGTGAACGAGCGCGACCCAGTCGCATGAAGCACCGTTCTCCCCTGTCGCGCCAGTTCTCCCAAGAGCGACAGCGCAATGACGCTCTTGCCCGTCCCCGGCCCACCAGTGACGATCACGACGGACTTGCTGTCCGCAGCACGCGCCCGCTCCACCTCGTGAAGCACGAGCTCGTAGGCAACCCGCTGCTCGTCCAGCAGGACGAACTGCTCACGGTCCCTTAGTTCCGCGGCGGCGACAGCGAGCAACTGCTTGCTCGGGCCAGGGCTGAGCCCCAGGAAGCGATCCGCCGCGTCGACGCCCGGAACGTCGGGATCGAGCTTCGTCAGCAGGAAGTCGCGAAAGTCCGACTTGCGTTCACCCGTGAACATCCGCACCTGGTTCGACGCGGGACGCTGCCGCAGATCGGCCACGGACCGCTCGGTGGCGTTGTGCAGGTATGCCACCGCAGCGACGGACTCCCCGTCCGACTCCAGCCCCGGCAGGAAGTCGAGCAGGTAGTCGCGGTAGCCGGACACCTGGTCCATTGGGTGCAAGATCGCCCGAGGCCCGTAGGCATCGATCATGACGAGAGCTGGATCGTCCTCAAACAGATCCGCGCCACTCCACTGCTTCAGTTCCACCAAGACATACGACGCGCTTCCCGTCACCGGGTGCTGACCCGCGAGGATCGCATCGACACGTCGGCTCGTCAGCGGAAGCTGATGCTCGACGAGCACCTCGATGCCGCCGAGGCCCGCGGAGATGAGGTCACTCGCGAGCGTCGGGAGGGAGCCGTTCCAGGACCGCACTTCGCCTGCGCTCGGCCTGCGCCCGGTCGTCGCGAGCATACGGCCCACCATCTGCTCCACCGCGCTCTGCGACTCGAATAGCGAACGCAGTCCGGTCGCGGACTGGCGCAGCAGGACCACGAGACGAACCCCCGGGCAGCACGAATGGAATCGTGCGGGTGGGGGCGTGTCCGAGGCGCACAAGCGCAATCAGAAGCCGGTCGGGCCGCAGTCAGCACTCTAGTCGCGGCATCATCTGCCGCGCGTGGGATAGTCGCCTCGTGTCTGATCTCGAGATCCTGCGCGACCGCATGCGTTCCTTCACCTCGGAGCGCCAATGGGACCAGTTCCACGACCCGAAGTCACTTCTTCTCGCGCTCGTCGGTGAGGTCGGCGAGTTAAGCGAACTCCTCCAGTGGCTGCCTGCTGGAGAGGCCGCGGATCTGGCGCGCATGGAGCCGCTCCATTCTCGGGTCGGTGAGGAACTCTCGGACGTACTCCTGTACCTCGTCCGACTCGCTGATGTACTTGGCGTGGACCTGCCCGACGCCGCGATGCGAAAGATCGCGGCGGCCGACGAGCGGTTCGTTGCCGAGCAGGTGCGCGGAGTGGCTCCGACCAAGCACTAGCCAGCCCACAGGAGCCTTCAGATCGCGACGATCTCGATCAGACCATCGAGGTGGCGGACGTCGACCGGATTTGCGGTAGCCAGCCGAGCGCCATGCGCGTGGGCGGTGGCCGCGATCATCAGGTCGAGGCCTCGAGTCTGCGCCTTCCGGCCAGACCGGCGCGTCGCGGCGGCCAGCTCTCCGTAGCTGGCGGCTACCGCACCATCGACCGGCAGTGGCTCGAACGCCCGCACGATTTCAGCTAGTCGCCCGAGACGCTGCGCCCGCTTGACTGCGTCATCTGTCACCAGCACGCCGAAGTGGAGCTCGGCAAGGGTGACGGCGCTGATCGCCAGATCACCGTCGATCTGCGGCGGCTCACCTAGCAGGAGGACGCTCGTGTCCAGCACCGTGCGCATCTAGCGCTCCCACGGGTTCACCAGGTCGTCCGGCGTGGACGTGCGGCGCTCGGCCTCCCACGTCAGGTCGTTCGGGCTGTCGAAGATGCCGCGAACTCTTTCCCAGGTCGTCCAGGTGGCAGCCTTCAGCGGCGTCAACTGCGCGACCGGCCGCCCCTGCACCGTGACGGTGACGGCGTGACCGGCTTCAACATCCCGGAGGATCTCGCTGGCGTTCTGGCGCAGCTCACGGACACCAATAGACGTCATCTGGCGAAGGTAGCACAAGTGCTACTGAACCGGAAGACGTCAGCCTGAACGAGTTGCGGTCAGCCGACCTCGGTGATCTGGGCCACGCCGCCACTCACGGTGAACAGCACCATGGCCGGGGTGCCCTCGACATTGCCGCACTCGATCATGCCCTCACCCACGACGGTCACGTCCGATGTCGCCATGTCACCCGTATCAACGTTGACGGGTGTCCCACCGAAGGCGCAGCGCTCGTTGATATTGATCGAGGTGTTGGGGTTCATCCCGTAGTTGCCGTCGACAAGGCCGGTCTGGGAGTTCTTCACGGGGTCCAGGGAGTCGACCACGACCTTCGCTCCAGCGCTGATGACGAACACCGCGACGATGATGCCGATCGTGGTCAGGATGAGGCCGACGATGCCCAGCCAGAAGGCCACGGTCGCGACTCCGCCGTTGGTGGCCTCGCCGCGCTTGGCCTTGTTCATGCCGATCCGGCCGAACACGATCGCCAGAACCGATGCGATGGGGCCGAGGCAGACGAACTGCAGGATCGCCATCACCAGACCAGCCGTGCCCATGCCGTTCTGCGGAGCACCGCCGGGCACGGACGCGGGGGGCATGGGTGCACCAGGCGGCGGCATCGGTGCGTCCGGGGGCGGGGTCGGCACTCCCAGCGGCGGCATCGGTGCGTCCGGGGGCGGGGTCTGATCGCTCATGGGGGTTCCTTCACCAGAGGGGCTGGGGCGTGCCCAGCATCTCAGACGAGATCGATTGAACAGCGCGCGAACTGCGCTCGCGCCGTCCCTGGCTACGGCGACCAGATCGGTGACGGGTGGACGGCCGTGTGGTCAGATTCGTCCTATGGACACCGGCTTCCTCACCCGCTCGATCGGCGATGGCAACGACCGCCGGCTCTATCAGGTGTACGTGCCGAGCGACTACGACCCGGCGCAGCCCTGGCCCGCCATCCTCTTCCTGCATGGCGCCGGAGAGGGCGGGCGGGATGCGCTGCTGCCGACCGAGTTCCAGCTCGGCAGTGCCATCCGGCGCAACGCCGCTCTGTACCCAGGTCTGGTTGTCTTTCCGCAGGTGCCCAGGCACCAGCCCGTGTGGACGTCCGCCGATGTGGATTTCGCACTGCGCGTCCTTGGCCAGGTGCGCGACGACTTCTCCGTTGATCCGGACCGTCTGTACATCACGGGCGTATCGACAGGGGCCAAGGCGGCCTGGCATGCCCTGTACCGAAACCCCGAACTCTTCGCCGCGGCCCTCATCGTCTGCGGCATCGTCCGACCACGACGACGGGACGGAACCCGCATTCCCGATCCGGATCCGGTGGTACCGGATGCCGACGGCGATCCAGCGCAGCAGCTCGCACACGTGCTGCGCCACATCCCGATCTGGACCTTCCACGGCGACGTCGACCCGGTGTTCCCGGTGTCCGATGCCCGCGAGGTGATGGCTGCGCTGGCCGCGGCCGGCGCTCCCGTTCAATACACCGAGCTCGAGGGCTTCGGGCATGACGTGTGGGATGTCGCCTACTACTCGCCGGACGTGGTCGACTGGCTGTTCGCCCAGGCCCGGAGCAACTGACCGGCATGTCCGCACACGAGCTGAATGCCTTCCTGCTGCAGGTCAGTGGCGATCCGCTGCTGCAAGGACGGCTGCGCGACAGCGACGCGGCAGCGGCCTCGACCCTGGCCCGCGCTACCGGATTCGACGTCACGGTCGGCGACCTGATGCGGTACAAGGCCCGTGCCACCACCTGGCAGTTGTCCGACAGGGAACTTGAGGTCGTCGCCCAGTGGCAGGCCGATGACCAGTCGTACTGGTGGCAGCACATCTGGCTCGGCTAGTCTGCCGACAGCCGGCTACGCCGCCGGCAGGTGATGATGGAGGGCGAGCATGACGGACACCCCTGGCACCCCCGAGGACGAGGCACTG
>JAPLBU010000256.1 GCA_026392575.1 Actinomycetota bacterium
ACGGCACCGGGACGTGGTCGGCTACATCGAACGCGGCGACGCCCACCGGACCCCCCGATGCCGTGACATGGGGAACCGCGACCGCGGGTGCTTCCCAGGTCCAACTCACGTGGGTCGCCCCCGCGAACAATGGCGGCAGCGCCCTCACCGCGTACTCCATCCAGTCGTCGACCAATGGTGGCTCGGCCTGGTCCGCGTCCGTGCCGAACACCGGCAACACCAGCACCAGCGCGACCATCACCGGACTCAGCAACGGAACGGCCTACGTCTTCCGCGTGGCCGCACTCAGCGCCCTGGGCACCGGCGCCGGGTCATCGTCATCCGCGCCCGTGACCCCGACACCGGCCAGCGCACCGTCGGGCACCCCTCCTGCCACTACTCCTCCGCCGAGTGCCCCCGGGTCAACCACCACCACACCCGTCGCGACTCCGTCCTGTCCCGCGTCGCGGAGTCTCGGCCGCGGTGTCACCCTCGTCTCGTGGCCGGGCTGCGGCGTCACGGCTTCGCGACTGGCGGTCAGGTCCGCCTCTTTGTCAGCGGCTCGCGCACGCACGGTCCGAACGCTGATCAACCGCGTGGTGGTCGTCAACATCAGGAAGCTGCCGAAGTCGAAGCCGATGACGGTCCGGATGCGCATCGGCAGATCGTGGGTCGCCGTCGGCACGGCGAACAGCACGAGCCGCGGCACGCTGACCCGTCCGGCCTTCAGCGCCAGCCGTGCCGGGCGCTATCCGATCGAGTTGACCACGGCGAGCGGCGTGCGCTACTACGTCACAGTGGTCGTCGCGCGCCGTGGCTAGCAAGGGCCGCATCACCGTCATGCTGATGGCGCTGTGCCTCACAGCGGCATCGTTCACGCTCGTCTTCCACAGCATGAACGCGCTGATGGCCGTCGGTGGCTACTGCGCCGAGGGCGGCGCGTACGTCATCCGGCAGCACTGCCCTAGCGGCACGGTATGGACCCTCGCCGGTGGAATGCTGGGCGCAATCATCGGCCTGCGGATCTACGTGACGGCGAACAGCGAGCTGCCCGGCCCGCATCTCGAGGCCCTCGCCTGGCCGGTGCTGTTCCTGTGCCTGGGCGTGCCGTTCCTGCTGTTCGGACGTGATCCTGCCCCCGGGGAGACGTCCACCCTGTGGATCGTCCTCGGCATCACCATGGTCATCGTCGGCCTTGCCCCCGCCCTGCTGCTCCTGCGTCCCGACAGGCGCCGACGCTTCCTGTGGGCCGATGCCGGGTCACCCCCCTCCGCTGCAACCCCCTCCGCCGCAATCCCTTTGCCGCCACCGACATCCGATGATCTGGCCGCGTCCCTGCTGAGGCTCACGGCGCTGCATGACGGCGGATCACTCACAGACGAGGAGTTTGCCGCCGCCAAGCGTCAGGTCCTTGGAGAGGCGACCCCATGAACAGCAACCGCTGGAAGTCCGCCTTGGCTGCCCTACAGGTCGCCGCCATCGTTCTGGGAGTACTGCTGGGCAGTTGGGGTTACACGCTCATCGCTGGCTGAGCGGAGATGTCAGTTCGCGTCGAGCGGGACACGCCACGTCAGTCTGGTACCGCCCGCTTCCGAAACACGTTCAAGCCGGCAGCTGCCGCCCAGGTCATGCGCCCGGCCCGCGATATTCGCCACACCCGACCTACGTCCGGCATGATCGAGGCTGATGCCGACCCCATCGTCCGTGACAACGAGCACCACATCGCCACTCTCGATCTGCACGATGACCTCCACGCGCTTTGCAGCAGCGTGCTTGGCCGCGTTGGTGAGAGCCTCCCGAAGCGCAGCCACCAGGTGGTCGACGGCATCGGTGGCCAGCATCGAGTCAACGGGGCCGGCGAAACGGACTGAAGGCTCGAAGCCCAGGAGCGCTGCCGACTGCGCCGTCTCGCGCAGCACCCGACCACGCGCACTGTCCGACGGACCGTCGACCGGCTCATGCAGTGCGAAGATGGTCTGACGGATCTCCTTGATCGTCTCGTCGAGTTCGTCGACCGCACGAGCCACCCGCTCGGCTGCAGCGTCCGGTACATCTTCGATGCGCGTCGTGCCCTGAAGCATCATCCCCGTGGCGAACAGTCGCTGGATGACGAGGTCGTGCAGATCACGAGCGATCCGATCACGATCCTCGTACACCGCCAGGCGCTCGTGCTCACGACGCGCCTGCGCAAGTACCAGGGTCACGGCCGCCTGCGATGCGAACGACCCAGCCAGTTCGAGGACGCCACGCGGCGCGTGACTCTTCGGGTCACTCCACACGAGAACAAGGACGCCGAGGGCCCGATCCACCGTGCTCAGCGGAATGACCAGTCCGGGGCCGAACAGCGGCCCCTCACCCTCGATACCCAGGACCTGCTCACTCGATCGGTGGACCGCGCTCTCCCCGCCCACGAACGCGGCATGCGCGATCGAGGACGCCGGAATTCGTTGACCTCCCCAGGCGCCCACGATCTCCAGGACGCGCTTCGTATCCGAGTCGACGACTCCGTCACGACCGTCGACTATCTCCACCAGGAGCTGGTTCTCGTCGTCGGGCAGGGCGACGAGCGCTACGTCTGCGCCCGTCAACGTTCGTGCACGGTTCGCGATAAGCGCGAGCACCTCGTCGGTATCACCGTCGGCCAGCACGGCATTGGCGATATCGCGTTCTCGATCGCGACCGCCGCCGCAGCGGCAAGAGCCATGACGGTTCGCTCATCCTCCGAGGTGAAGCCGGTGCCCGTGCGCTTCTCGGTCAGGTAGAGGTTCCCGAAGACCTCACCGCGCACGCGCACCGGGACGCCGAGGAACGAGCCCATCCGCGGATGACCGGCGGGGAAGCCGTGTGAGGCTGGATGTGCCGAGAGATCCTCGAGCCGGATAGGAACCGGGTGGTCCATGAGAAGGCCGAGGATGCCCTTTCCCGTTGGCAGGTCGCCAATGACAGCGGCCGACGACGCATCGATGCCAACGTGGACGAACTCCCCCAGCCCACCGTCGTCGTTCAGCACGCCGAGGGCACCGTATGTCGCGTCGACGAGCTCGACCGCCGCCTGCACGATCCGGCGCAGGGTGGCCCCGAGTTCGAGGCCGGCAGCCACCGACACGACGGCCGTGAAGAGTCCACGGTCACGGTCCTGCTGCGGCATCACGCCGTCAGCCTACGGCCGGGGGACCCCGCGCCCGATAGGAAGTGACGGCAGGAGCAAGGACATGTCGGCGCGCTCGGACTCCAACCGCCACTGCTGGGCGTACCACCCGTCAAGGGCCAGCAGTTCGTCATGTCCGCCCTGAGCGACGATGCGGCCACCCTGGAGTTCGACGATCCGGTCGACGCCCTCGAGTCCGATCAGTCGGTGGGTGATGAGCAGGACCGTCGCATGCTCCAACGCCGCCGACATCGTGGCCGCCAGTGCATCGGCGGTGGGGCCGTCGAGATGCTCCGTCGGCTCGTCGAGGATGACGACCGGGCGATTGGCGAGCAGTAGCCGCGCTAGGGCGATTCGTTGGCGCTCGCCACCTGACACTGCGACACCGAACGACCCGACCGTCGTGTCCGCCCCATCAGGCAGGGACGCGATCCACTCACCCAGCTGAGCCTGGTCGAGCGCTGCGGCCACGGCCTCGTCGGTCGCGTCCGGACCGCCGAGGCGCACGTTGTCGGCAACGCTCGTATCGAAGATGTGCGCCTGCTGGCTGAGCATGCCGACCTGCTGACGGAGCGCGTCACCATCAGCATCGCGAACCTCGACTCCCGACAGGCGAGCGGATCCGCTGTAGGGCAGGAATCCCATGAGCACAGATGCCAGCGTGGATTTTCCTGATCCGCTGGGCCCGACGATCGCCACCCTCGATCCGGGCAGGATGCGCAGGTTGATGCCGTCGATGGCAGCCGCGTCCGCAATCCAGTACGCCGACACATCCACGAGCTCCAGGCCGGTGAACTCAACCGGCAGTGCCAGCGGCTCAACCGGCTCGACGACGGGGGACGGAGCCACCTCGACCTCGCGGAGGCGTACAGCGGAGCCGCGCAGTCGCTGATAGGCGAGGGCGGAGGCCGGCAGCCCGGAGAGCACGTCAAACAGCGCGAGCGGCAGCAGGGCGACGACGGCCAGCCACACCGGTGCGATGCGTCCGTCGATGACCGCCGGGATCGCGAGCACGAGCGCGGCCGTGACGGCCGCACCCTGGACAAGGATTCCGATTCCGCCACCGAGGCCGAGCGCGAACGACTCCCGCGCACTCAAGGCGGTCAGGCCGTCGTCCAGCCGATGGACTCTTGCCGTCGCGGCGGCCGTCGCACCGAACGCTGTGATCTCCGGCGTTGCATCCAGCGCACGGACCACCGCCGATGACATCTCCGCCTTGGCTGGTGCCATCCGCTGCTCGGCCGCACGCGCAGTCCGAGCCACGATCCACGGGGTCGCGGCCAGGGCGAACACCGCGAGGACACCGATCGCGAGGCCGGTCACGGGTAGGAGCCAGCCGAGGAACACC
>JAPLBU010000175.1 GCA_026392575.1 Actinomycetota bacterium
TTCCGATGTCGGCGGTGGCGCGTCCATCATGGGCACGCTGTCCGGCGGCGGCACTCAGGTGATCAGCATCGGCACGGGCTGCCTCATCGGCGCCAATGCCGGTGTCGGGCTCTCGCTCGGCGACAACTGCATCGTCGAGGCAGGGCTCTACGTCACGGCCGGGTCGAAGGTGACCCTGCCCGATGGCAGCGTCGCCAAGGCCAGCGAGGTGTCCGGTGCCGACAACCTGCTCTTCCGCCGCAACTCGCAGTCGGGCGCGATCGAGGTCGTCCTGCGCGAAGGCACGTGGGGCGGTCTCAATTCCGCCCTGCACGCCACCGACTAATCCCTCGTTGAGCGGCTAGACACCGCGGCGCTGGGCCGCCAGACCGGCATCCATCGATGCCCTGGCCGCAGCCACTCCCGGTCGCTCGGTGACCTCAGGCACGCCGACCTGCCAGAAGGCACCGCCCTCGGTCCAGTCACTGGCCCGCACATCCGTGACGATCACCGTCGTCCGGTCCGCGGCGCGCGCCGCCTGCAGAGCCTCGGCGAACTCAGCGAGACTGCCAGCCTCGAGCGCCAGCGCTCCCATCGCCTCGGCATGAGCCCGGAAGTCGACACGCACGTGCGCGCCCGGGCCGCGTGAGTCGGCCAGCATGTTGTTGTAGGACGCACCGCCCTGGTTCACCTGCAGTCGCTCGATGACGGCGTAGCCCTCGTTGTCGCACACCACGAGGATGAACTTCTTCCCGGACAGCACCGACGCATAGATGTCGGAGTTCAGCATCAGATACGAGCCATCGCCCACCATCGCGTACACCTGGCCTGACGGGCGTCCGAATGCCGCACCCCAGGCCCCTGAGACCTCGTAACCCATGCAGGAGAAGCCGTACTCGCAGTCGAACGATGCGACCGCCTTGCTCATCCAGTTGACGTTCAGTTCGCCCGGCAGGCCACCCGACGCGGTGAGGACGTAGTCGTCCTCCGTCGCCGACTCGTGAACGAGGCCGACGAGTTGCGCGTAGCTCGGAGGCCACACTCCATCGTCAGCAATGCGCTCATCGACGAATTCCTGCAGGTCAACGCGCAGCTGACTGCCCGTGGCCGTCCACTCCGGATCCGCACTCCACCCACGCAGCGCATCACCGAGGTCGGCAAGCGCCTCACGAGCATCCGACACGACCGGAAGCGAGCGATGCTTGACGGCGTCGAAGCGAGCCGCGTTGACGCCGATGATCTGCGCATCAGGATCGAAGACCGTCCACGAACCCGTGGTGAAGTCCTCGAGTCTCGTACCGACGGCGATCACGACATCGGCACCCGTGGCCGCAACATTGGCCGCCGCCGCACCCGTCACGCCAATGGGTCCGGCATAGCGCGGATGCGTTGCCAGCAATGACGACTTGCCCGCGACCGTCTCGATGACCGGGATGCCGAATTCGTCAGCGAAGGCAGCGAGCTCGGCCTCTGCACGGGAGTAGTGGACGCCGCCACCGGCGATGATCACCGGGCGCTTGGCCCCGCGGATCACCTCCACGGCACGCGACACCTGACCGAGGTCAGGGCGCGGCCGAGCGATCTCATGCACCTGCGTGGCGAAGAACGAGACCGGAAAATCGTAGGCATCTGCCGCGATGTCCTGGGGCAGGCCGATGAAGGCCGGCCCGCACTCCCCCGGATCGAGGAGGACGGCAACTGCCTGGGGCAGCGATGTGATGACCTGCGCCGGATGCATGATCCGATCCCAGTAGCGGACAACCGGACGGAAGGCGTCGTTGACGGTGGTCGACGGATGCCCGAAGTGCTCGACCTGCGGAAGCACCGGAGCAGGCAGACGCGAGGCGAAGGTGTCGCCTGAGATGAACAGCACCGGCAGTCGATTCGCCATCGCCACGCCGGCAGCGGTGACCATGTTCGTCGCGCCGGGGCCGATCGACGACGTGCAGACCATGACCTGCTGACGGCGCACGGACTTGGCGAAGGCGGCAGCGGCCAGGCCCATGCCCTGCTCGTTCTGACCACGCCACACGGGCAGCTCGTCGCGGTGCATTTCGAGAGAGTGACCCAGGCTCACGACGTTGCCATGGCCGAAGATCGCCAGGACGCCCGGGAACAATGGCACGTTCTCGCCGTCGATGACGATGCGCTGCGCGATGAGATAGCGGACCATCGCCTCAGCGGTGGTGAGGCGGATCGTGCTGTCGTCCATCAGGATTCCCCTTCTGCAAGATCGCGAACAGACTGCCACGTGCGGGAGTCCCATGAGTCGATCAGTGCCTGCTGGACGCTCACCACGTCAACCGCCTCGCGGAAGCCCGGCGAGTATGTGCCGCCTGTGGCGAACGCCTCCATGAATGAGAAGTCCTCGATGGCGACGAGATCCTCGAAGCCGATCGCATTGGCCTGTCCTGGGACGAAGGCACCGTGGAACGGGAAGCGGTCGCCGCCGAAGATCGTCGTGTAGCCGGTGTTCTTGTCCGACCCGATCCGGTAGTACAGCAACTCGTTGATGCGCTCGAGGTTCCAGGACAACGAACCCTTGGTGCCGTACACCTCGAACGCATTCTGGCTCTCCGGCCCCACCATCGTTCGACTGCTCTCGAACGTGCCGGTCGCCCCACTCTCGAAACGACACAGCATCGAGGCGAAGTCCTCGTTCTCGACCTCACCCTTGGGATCCTCGGGCCGACCGCGCCCGTAGTGACTCGCGGCACCTGTCGGCAGTGGACGATGCGTGATCGTCGTCGCCTTCATGCCCACGACCTCCGCGATCGGTCCGACGAGGAACTGGGCCATTGAGACCGAGTGACTCAGGATGTCACTCGTCACGCCGTAGCCGGCTTCATCCATCATGAACCGCCAGCTCAGCAGACCGAGCTCGTCACTGCCGTACATCGACAGGAAGCGACCGCGGTAGTGCGTGATCTCACCGAGTTCGCCCGATGCGATCAGTTCCCGTGCATGCAGGACCAGGGGCGCCCAGAGGTAGTTGTAGCCGACACCCGTGGCCACTCCGGCCGCCTGCGCGGCACGGTAGGCCGCGACGGCCTGCTCCGGCTTGCCGCCGATCGGCTTCTCGCTGAAGACCGCCTTGCCGGCCGCGCACGCTGCCTCGATCATCGGAATGTGCAGCATGTTCGGTGCCGTGACCCATACGGCATCGACGTCGGACGTGATTGCGTCTCGCCAATCCTCGACCGCTCGCGCGAAGCCGAAATCGCGCACGGCGCGTTCACGTCGCTCCGGATCGGTGTCTGCGCAGACCACGAGTTCGGGATCGAAGGAGCGGTTCGGGAACAGGGAGGGGATGCGTAGTGCCGAACGACTGTGGGCCTGACCCATCCAGCCCAGTCCCAGTACCGCGATGCCGATGCGCTTCACGTCACGCCCTCTCAGTTCGACCAGCCGCCGAAGACCACGGCAGCCGGGGATCCGGAGCCTGCGTTTCCCACGCCTCCCGGATCCAGTGATGGTCCGGATCGTCGCAGAAGGACATGCTGCGCTCCTCGCCCGGACCGGCGAGGACGTTCAGGAAGTACATGGGGTATTCCGGCGGCGCGACGGTAGGACCGTGGTAGCCCTGCGGAACCACGTAGACGTCGCCGTCATGCAGCGTGACCGTCTCATCCACGGAGCCGTCGACCGTGTAGACGTGGAAGAGGCCCTGACCGATCGAGTCACCGTGCTTCTGGTCCTCGCGTCCGATGCGGAAGTAGTAGATCTCCTCGTTCGTGACGGTGCACTCCCCGATGCCATCGTGGCGGTGGGGTGGCCACGACGACCAGTTGCCGCCCGGCGTGATGACCTCGCACACATTAATGCGGTCAGCGCCCGTGAACGAGCTCGGCGTCGCGACGTTCGTGACCTGGCGGGTCGAACGGCCGGCTCCACGCACTTCGACGGGAACGTCTGCCGCGGCGATGTGCGCCACAGGGAAGACCTCCGTGGCGCGAGCGGTGCAGACCGCCACCTCACCAGCAGAGCCAGCGATCGTGACGGTCGACCCCAGCGGCAGGTACATCCAGTCGGAGACCGCATCGAACACACCATCGCGACCAGCAAGCCGGAACGCCTGACCATCAACGGTGACGTCGATATCGCGTGCCGACAGCGGAACCAGCACGCCCTCGTCTTCGGTCAGCGCCAACGACACCGGCAACGGCGGGCGTGACCACAACGTCTGCACGTCCGTCGGCGAGGGTGCCTGCGGGATGGAACCAGGTCATGCGGAACCTCCATGGACGATGGCTGCGGCACGTGCCGCTGCCTGATGGGACTCCCCCGCGTGCGGGTAGAGCAGGGTGCGGCCGGCGACGAGGCCACGGACATTCGGCTCACGCATTGCTGTCGACCAACGATCGAACGTGCGGTCGGCATCAGCGCCCGGATCACCGCCGAGCATGAGGATCGGCAACGACGTGGCACCGGCCACCTCGGCCATCCGGTCGCTGGCGGGGATCTTCAGCCACGTGTACGCCGAAGATGAGCCCAGGCCGGAGGCGATCGCGACCACCTTGATCAGGCGCTCGACCGAGACATCGAGGATCGCCCGGCCGTTCGCATCCTTCGTGTACGGCAGCGGCTCCACCATGCACATCAGCCGCCGGTCGGCGAGTTGTGTCGTCACCGCAGCTACCGCCTCGATGGTGCGGGCAACGCCGGGATCAGTGTCGTCGATCCGCAGCAGGGTCTTGCCGCCGTCAAGCCCGTACGCCTCGATGTGGTCGGCGTCGTACGCCGTCATGCGGTCATCGAGCTCCCATTGCGCGCCGATGATGCCGCCCCGGTTCATCGTCCCGATGGCCAGTCGGTTGTCGAGCGCGCCCAGCCAAGCCAACTCCTCAAGCACATCGGCACTCGCCAGCACGCCGTCGACGCCCGGCACCGCAAGTGCCTGAATGAGACGGTCGAGCATGGTGAACCGATCAGCCACCGCCAGCGGGTCGCCATCCGCTGCGAGCATGCCGCGCGCCGTGTGGTCCGCGGCCAGGATCAGCAGGCGGCCATCGGCCCCGGCCACCGTCCGGCGGCCACGGCTGGTGAGCGCCGTGCGCAGGGACTCCGGCTCGTGGATTCGCGCTTCAATCAGCGCCCGGTATCGATCGCGCTCGAGATTCATGTCGCCTCCCCCGCCATCATGACCTCCAGATCGGCAACCGAAGGCATCTCATCGGCGCAGGTCAGCCGTCCGGATACGTAAGCGCCCGCCGCATTCGCGAACGCACCGATCCGCGGCACGTCCCAGCCGTTGAGCAGCCCGTGACACAGCGCGCCGCCGAACGCATCACCGGCGCCGAGACCACAGACCACCTCAACGGGCATCGGGTCGATCCGCCAGCGGCCATCCGTCGTCGCGAGCAGCGCGCCATCGGCACCGAGCTTCACGATCGCCAACTCGACACCTGCCGAAAGCAGCGCGTCAGCCGCCGCATCCGGATCGCTGGTGCCGACCGCCATCTCGCACTCCTCGCGGTTGCCGACAACGACCGTCGATTGGGCAATCGCCTGCACGGCGGCAGCCCGTGCGGTCAGCACATCCGGCCACAGGGCGGCGCGGTAGTCGAGATCGAGCACCGTGTGTCCCGTCCGCGCGCGCCACTCAAGCCAGGTCATGCACGTCGAGGCCGTCGAGCCGTGGGCGAGCGCGCCCTGACTGATCCACAGCAGTCCGCAGGTGCGCACGACCTCGTCGGGCAGGTCAGCAGGGAGAAGGGTCGTATCCGGTGCGGCCGGGCCCCGATAGAACGCCACCGTCGGTGTCTCGGGCGGATCAAGTGCGGCCAGCGCAAGTGGTGTCTGACCGCCGGGCTGGACCCCGACGTAGTCCGTGAGGACGCCCCAGCCGGCGAGCCGGTCGCGTACGTAGGCGCCGAATCCGTCGTCACCGACTTTCGTCACGATGGCGGCACGGTGGCCGAGGCGGGCGGCAGCCACCGCGACGTTGGTGGGGCTGCCACCGACAGACTTCGTGAATGTCTGCTGCCCGTCGAAACCCACACCGGTCTCGGCCGCGTACAGGTCGACGCTCACGCGCCCGACACTCACGACTTCCGCAAGCATGTGCGACTAGCCGACCAGAGTAGGTGCGACGACGTCGGTCAGGTACTGCATGGACGTGCGGACCTCATCGATCGGGCCCTCGCCCTCGGAGGGCAGTCCGTCGGTGAGGGCGGTGTCCTGCTCGATGACGTACCAGCCGTCATACCCACCGGCCTCGAGCGCCTGGATCACGCCCGCGATGTCGACGTCGCCCTGGCCAAGTGGCGTGAACAGGCCGTTCTGCACCGCATTCATGAGCGTGACTTCGCGACTCAGTACCGGCGGCACCATATCCAGCCGGACGTCCTTGAGGTGCACGTGTCCGACGCGGTCGATCGCCTCCTTGGCGAACTGCACGGGGTCGACGCCGCCGATCGCCAGATGGCCGGTGTCCAGACACCAGTTGACATCGCAGGTGTCGAGGACACGGTTAACGTCGTCCTTCGTCTCGACCAGTGTCTGCACGTGCGAGTGCAGGACCTGCTCCAGGCCGTGCTCCTCGCAGATCTCATCGATGACACCGAACATCTCGACCATGTGCCGCTGCTCGTCAGCACTCAACGGACGCGGGACCGACCAGTCCATGTCCTGCACGACAGCGGAGACGAACTTCGTTGCACCCGCGCGCTGGAAAAGCTTCGCGGTAGCCGTGGCGCTGTCGATCGTCGCCTGACGCTGCGAGGGGTCATGCAGGACGACGGGAGTGAAGCCACCCATCAACGTCATGCCGTAGGTCGCGAGCTCGGCCTTGACCTCGTCCGGGTCGGTGGACAGGAACCCTGGGGCCCCGAGCTCCGTCGCGGTGAAGCCGAAGCCCGCCATCTCCGTCAGGACCCGCGGAGTCGGCAGCATCGCCCCCCAACCGGGGACCTCGCAGATCCCCCACGAGATGGGTGCCGAAGCTACGCGTCGAAGAAAGTCCGCCATGATCCTGCCCTTCCGTTGGAACGTTCCAATTATCGTGGCACACTTGACCCTGATCACGCAATGGCAGCCCCAGCGGAAGGAGGCCTATGCGCGAGCCCCGTCCCACGATCCACGATGTCGCGTCGCGCGCAGGGGTCTCCAAGTCCCTGGTGTCACTCGCCATGCGCGGTTCCCCGAAGGTCAGCGACGCCAGCCGTGAGGCGATCCTGCAGGCGGCAGCTGAGCTCGGCTACCGGCCGAACGCCGCGGCCCGCAGTCTCGCCGACCGGCGCAGCCGAACGGTCGGGGTGCTCGTGCTGGACCTGCACAACCCGGTGTTCGCCGACATCCTCGATGGCATCCAGTCGGAGGTCCGCGCACAGGGCTACAGCACGATGCTCGTCACTGGCGCGGCCGATCCCGACCGCGAGCAGGCAGAGCTGGACAAGCTGCTCGAGTTCCAGGTCGAAGGACTGATCCTCGTGTCCCACCGGCTCTCCCCCGCGGCCCTCCGTAGATTCGCCGCCGAGGTGCCGACCGTCGTCGTGACCCGCGACGACATCCACGGCCCTCGTATCGACACCATCAGCAACGACGATGTAGCAGGCGGCGTCCTCGCGACGGAGCATCTCATCGGACTCGGACACACGCGCATCGCGCATCTGGCCGGCGGTGACAACCCCGTGGCGCGGCATCGCGAG
>JAPLBU010000348.1:0-1940 GCA_026392575.1 Actinomycetota bacterium
GCAGGGCCGCCAGTGTCGCCCCGGCTCGACGCCCTGTCTCCGTCGGCATGTTCCAGTGCTCGATTCGTCGGGGGATGCCGCCGAACAGCGCGTTGGGATGCCGGGCGATGTCACCGACGGCCACGACGTGTGCGAGATGAGTGGCGACTCGCATCGAACTGTCGACGTGAACGCCGTCGGTGAGGTCGAGGCCGTTGCCGGCAAGCCACTCCGTGTTCGCGACCGAGCCGACCGCCTCGATCACCACGTCAGCCGGCAGTTCGGTGCCATCGCTCAGGGCCACCGACCGGACGCGGTCTCTGCCGGAGAAGGCATCGATCGAGTGGCGGAGATGGAAGCGGACTCCATGTGCCTCGTGGCGCCGCCGCATGCCAGCGCCTAACTCCGCTCCGAGCGGCCGGATCATCGGCTGCTCATCGATTGCCACGATCGCCACCTCTGCACCGAGCTTCCGTGCGGTCGCCGCCGTCTCGCAGCCGATGAACCCCGCGCCCATGATGATGACGTGTGCACCGGGCGTGAGCAGGGGACGCAGCTGCATCGCGTCATCGACGGTCCGAAGCACGTGCCGCCCTTCAGCCGGGCCGGGGATGGGCAGGCGTCGAGGCCGGATGCCCGATGCGATGACAAGGCCATCGAAGGGCAGCACTGTTCCGTCAGCGAGGGTCACCGTGTGGTCGGCGAGTGATGCGCTCGCGGCGTGGGAGCCCAGTCGCCAGTCGACGTCGTCAACGGTGGCCTTGCGACGGAACTCCAGACCGGGGACTTCGATCCCGCCCGCCAACGCCTCCTTGGACAGGGGAGGCCGGTTGTACGGCAGGTGCGGCTCGTCGCCGACGACGGTGATGGGTCCTACGTATCCCGCGGCGCGCAGCGATTCCGCAGAGCGCAGTCCACCCAGTCCGGCACCGACGATGACGACACTCATGTTGAAAGGCCGCCCTACGAGACCGTGATTGCCTGCATGGGGCAGACATCAGCGGCGTTCTCGATGTCCTTGCGCCGGCCGACGTCGGATTCCGCGACATAGACAAGCTTGCCGTCCTCGTCGAGGTGGAACACGTCGTCGGCCTCGAAACAGCACTGGCCATAGCCCTGGCACTTGCTCCGGTCGACGTAGACCGTGACCGCGGTTGTGTCAGGGGCAGTCACGGCTCGACGGTGATGGCCCGGTTCGGGCACAGCTCGGCCGCGAGCTCAACGGCCTCACGCCGTGACTCGTCGATATCGCTTGCCACGTGCAGGTAGCCCTTGTCGTCCATGCTGAAGACGTCGTCCACCTCGATGCAGCACATCGCAGATGACTTGCATGCCTTGAAGTCCACGTTCACGGTGACCATTGCGATTCCCTTCGTCTGGTGTCGGACTCTAGCGTCGTCACGCGCCCTCTTCAGCGAGAAGCGCCTCGACGATCTCCCGGATCTTCAGTCCGACGACGTCGGAGTTCACGTTGACCTCGCGGCTCGGCCCGTCCCGGTCGATGACCGCCTGCGCGGTCTCCATCGCGACGAGGACTCGCCGGTAGTAGTCGGCGAACATGCCCGTGAGGTGCTCGGTCGCGGCGGCGTCGTCGACCCCGAAGTTCCGGCTGACGGCCCACAGGAGGCGGCTCGTGCGCTCGTCGATGGGGGTGACTAGCTGCGTGAAGCGCAGCCGCACCCAGGTCCCGTCGTCAAGCGTCACGTCCCAGTAGTCCACCCACACGGCAGGGCTGAGCAGGTAGCCCTCCTGCACGGTGACGAACTCAGCCTCGGGCTCGCAGCCGATGAGTGCGGACTGCCAGGCTGGCATGCGTGCCGGCGGAAACTCGCGGCGCAGCGACACGCGGGTCTCACTGACCGTCACCTCCAGCGGCGGGGGAGCCGCGCCCAGGACAGCGGGGGAGATGTCGTGGGCAACGAACGGCACCTGAGTGACATCGGCGAAGTTCTCGTGCAGCA
>JAPLBU010000348.1:2027-12455 GCA_026392575.1 Actinomycetota bacterium
CATCGCGCTCACCGCTCACGGTCGCCCACTCCGGGTCGGACAGCCACGGGAGCTCGGGCAGGCGATGCAGTCGGGCGCGGCCGGGCTCCCCGAACCACACCCAGACGAGGCCGTCGGATTCGCGGACGGGGTACGTCTCGACGAACGCACCGAACGGCACCCGCGCCTGAGTCGGCACGCTGATGCACTGGCCCTGCGTGTCGTAGGCGAATCCGCAGAGTCCGCAGCGTACGACGTCTCCATCGAGGGTTCCTGCGCTGAGCGGGTAGGCACGATGGGCACAGCGGTCTTCGAGTGCGATGGCCTCGCCGTCCGTCGCGCGGAACAGCACGACGGGCCGGCCGACGGCGCGGATCGCCGTGAGCTCGCGGCCGATCGCCGAGGAGGTGGCCACCGCGTACCAGCAATCGGTCGGAACTGCGACGGGCGAGGAGCTGCGGCCATGGAAGGCGTTGGTCATGGTCGCTCCCTACAGGTCGATCACGAGTCGGTCGCCGATGCACCGGGAGACGCAGACCATCATCGTCTCGTTCGATGCCTTCTCGGAGTCGTTCAGCACCACGTCGCGATGGTCGACGTCGCCCTCGATGATCTCCGTCTCGCACGTCCCGCAAACGCCCTCGTGGCATGAGCCGAGGACGGGAATGCCGACTCCCTCGACAGCGCGGAAGATCGACTCGTCGGCCGACACCTGGATCGTGAGGCCAGATCGGGCCAGTACCAGCTCGAACGCCGTGTCGACCCGCCCCTCCTCGACGGCCTTGGCGTGGAAGCGCTCGAGGTGCAGCGTGCCGTCGGGCCAGGTCGCGCACGCCTGCTCGACCGCAGCCAGCAGCGCCTCCGGGCCGCAGCAGTAGACGAGCGTCCCGGTCGTGGGAGTGCCGAGCAGGTCGTCCATCCGCTGGCTGAGGCTGCGATCGACCTCGTCGCGTGGGAGCAGGGTGACTCGGTCGCCGTACTGCTCGAGGATCGGCACGAACGCCATCGACGCGCGTGAGCGGCCGCCGTACACCAATTGCCAATCGGCGCCGGTTGCGACAGCCTCCTCGATCATCGGCAGCATGGGCGTCACGCCGATGCCGCCCGCAATGAACAGGTACCGGGGCGATGAAACCAGTGGGAAGTGGTTGCGCGGCCCGCGCGTCAGCACCGTGCTGCCGACGACGAGATTGTCGTGGATGAAGGTCGATCCACCGCGACTGTCCTCAGCGCGCAGGACGCCGACCTGCAGCCGGTGGCTGTCGGTCGGCGAACTGCACAGCGAGTACTGCCGCACGAGATCGGGCGTCAGGACGAGATCGACGTGCGCACCCGGCGTCCAGGGCGGCAGAGCATCGCCGTCCGGGTGCGACAGGGTGAGGACGACAACACCGTCTGCGGCCTGCTCCACAGACTCGACGACGAGATCGGCCTCGTACTCGCGAAGCCGGGTGGGAGTCTCTGTCATGCCCGCCGCTACTTGGCCTTGACGCGAACGGGGAACCGCTTCACGCCATGAACGAAGTTGCTGCGGACGTAGTCGATGGGACCGGCCTTCTCGATCGATTCGAGTCGAGGCAGCAGGGTCTCGAACATGATCTTCATCTCGAGACGGGCGAGGTTGGCTCCGAGGCAGGCGTGCGAGCCCTTGCCGAAGGTCATGTGGTCGTTCGGGAAGCGAGTCAGGTCCAGGCTGTACGGATCGACGAACTTCTCCTCGTCGTGGTTGCCGGACGCGAACCACATGACGACCTTGTCGCCGCTCTTGATCTGCTTGCCGTGCATCTCGACGTCCTTGGTCGCCGTGCGACGGAAGTGGTAGACCGGCGACGCGTACCGGATCATCTCCTCGATCCCGATCTGGGCCTTCTCCGGATGATCGAGGAAGTACTGCATCTGATCGGGGAATTCCATCAGCGCCTTCATCGACAGCGTGATGGCCTGTCGGGTTGTCTCGTTGCCGGCGACGACCAGAAGGAGGAAGAAGTTGTCGTAGTCGCTCTGCGACAGCGGGATGCCGTCCTCGGGGATGCGATTGACCAGCTTGCTGACGAGGTCCTCGCCGTCGCCGCCCGTGCGATCGGCGGCGAGCTGGCGTCCGTACTCGAAGATCTCCAGCGAGACGGGGGAGCGGAAGGGCAGGTGCTTGTAGTTCTGTGCCTCGACGCTGTCGACCATGACACGGGCGAGCTCGGGGTCGCTGAAGCCGACGATCTCGTTCCCCCACGAGATGAGCTGGGGGATCTTCTCGTCCGGCACGGCCAGCAGCCGGGCCAGCACCTGGATGGGGAAGTCGGCGGCGATGGAGTCGACGAAATCGAATTCCTCGTTCTGCAGCGCGGTGTCGACCGTGATGCGCGCGAGGTCGCGGAGGAACTCCTCGTAGCGGCGCAACTGGGCGACGCTGAAGTCACGGGCGAGCAGCTTGCGGAGGGTCTGGTGCCGCGTGCCGTCGGACTCGAGGATCGAGCGGCGCAGGTCCTGGAACTCAGAGGGAGGCTCCTCGAGGTTCACGAACTGGGTCGAGGTGAAGGTCTCGGCGTCCTTGTTGACCATCTCGATGTCCTCGTATCGAGTGACCGACCAGAAGCCGGAGCCGTCACCCTCCTCGTCGGACCAGTGCAGCGGGTCCTCGTGGCGGAGCGTGTCGAACATGCCCCACGCCTCGTCGTTGACGAAGGTGTCGAGGTTCGTCAGGTTGACGTCGCTCAATGGAACGGACTTGGGCTGCATGGCGTGCTCCTTGTCGAGGTCGGGCATCGGATCCGGAAATTCGTTCGGGCCCGAACGGAAGGCTAGGGGCGACCCGATGCCCCGTCAAGCAATCCGGCGGATGCGCCGCCCCCTTATTCAGATGGGCTGGGAGTGGTCGGTCAGCAGGGTGCCGCCGTTGAAGGTCGTGCCGACCTCGCAGTAGTACCCGGCGATGATCTCGTCGACGGGCAGCAGTGACGCCGGCTCGTCCCATGGCGAGTCGAACAGGCTCAGTTCGGCGTCGCCGACCCACGGCTGACCGAGGTCGAGATCGATGCCACCCATCGTGACGACCTGGTTCAGCGACATGCCCGCGCCGGGGACCAGCGAGGGCATCTGGCGGTGGTGGACCATCTTGTGACCGTTGACGAAGCCATTCGACGTCGCCGGCTCCCGGAGGGTGACCCTCGCGGTGGCGAGGCGATGGTCGTAGGCGGCGAGTGACGCACCGAATGTGCCGCCCTCCCCGATGCGCGCGGTGGCCTTGCCCCGGTTGTAGGGGCGCGTGACATAGGCGCTGCCGAGCTTCTTCGGGTAGCCCTGGAACCAGCCACGGGCGATGGCGAAGTCTGTGGTGACCCAGATGAGGACGCAGCGGCTGTACGTGACGCCCTGGTACTTGCAGCGCACGACAACGAACGCCTCGAGGTACTGGGCCTTGGCCGGATCGAGCAACTCCTCGAAGCCGCTGCTGCATGACTGCCAGTCGGCCCAGATGAATGCCACGGCGCCGGGATCTTCGTCGGCGAGCTCGAGGTCGGGAGGCAGGATCGCCCGCACGTTCCTCGGATCGGTGCGGTACTCGACCGTGAGGAGGGTGCCGGAGTAGTGCCACGGCATGTCGGGAATCAGGGCACTGCGACCCGACTGCGTGTACGGGGGCAGGAAGCCCTGCGATTCGGTCATGCCTTCTCCTGCACAGTCGACGGGTAGAGGTCCTTGGACGGGGTGCGGATGCCGCGGAACTCCCAGTCACCGCCCTGGGCGGTGGAGATGACCTCCTCGGACTCGGTTGGCTGTGCACCGCAGTCGTCGCGGATCGGCGTGGGTCCCTGCACGATCGTGTTGCTCAGCGTGCCGAGACCCTCGACCTCGACCTCGACGATGTCGCCGGGGTAGACCGTGCGAGAGAACGCGGGCGTGCCGGAGAACAGGATGTCGCCGGGGACCAGGGTGATCGTGCGCGCGATGTCGGCCACCAGGTAGTGCATGTCCCACTCCATCTCGGCCGTGGTCGAATCCTGCTTGACCACTCCGTTGACGATGGTGCGGATGCCCTTGTTGCGGAAGTCCCAGCCGGTCACTAGTCCGGGACCGATGGGAGCGAGAGTGTCGGATCCCTTGACGCGAAGCATCGATCCGGCGTCGGTGTCTCGGAAGTCGTGCAGGCCGTAGTCGTTGCCCACGGTGTAGCCCGCGATGTAGTCGCCGGCCTCCGCAGGTGACACGTTGCGGCACGTGCGCCCGATGACGATCACGATCTCGCCCTCGTAGTTGAGCCACTTGCACCGGTCCGGCCGTACGACCGCACCCTTGTGCGCGTTGAGGGCGGTGATCGGCTTGTGGAAGTACGTCGGCGCGGACGGGAGCTTCGTCATGAACTCCTGGGTGCGGGAGTCGTAGTTCAGGTGGACGGCGATGATCTTGGTGGGCTCGCATGGCGGCAGGTGGATGGCGTCGTCGATACTCGCGACCCGGCCGTCCGCGGCGACGAGCTCGTCGCCGCGGCGGACGGTCTGGACGGGTGAGCCGTCGAGCAGGATCCGTCGGTACTCGGTCACGCGACTGCCCCCGCACGTGTCCAGCCGGTGGCCGGACGGTCGAACCACACGTGCACCTGGCTGGTGCCCAACGAGTTCTCATAGTCACTGATCTGGACACCCGGTGCGGCGAAGTCGCGCTCGCCAAGGGCGGCGGCCATCATCAGGTAGTGGGCGAACTTGCCCTCGGGCCGGAACGGCATGAATTCATCCATGGTGTCGAGCACCATGTCATGCCGGCCCTCGGCGAACCACTGCAGGCGCTGCTGGTCGGCGTCGTAGGCTCCGCGGCTGAAGACGTGCGACGGGTCGCTGACCTCGTGTACGCGCAGCTCGCGCAGCGGGTAGAACGTGTGCGACAGTGAGCCGCTGGCGATGATGATGACCTTGCGATCGGTCTTGCGGATGGCCTCGCCGATCGCGCGCCCGACCCGCAGGAAGTCCTCGGTGTCACCGGTCTGGCAGACGCTCATGGAGATCCACGCCTTGTCGTCGAGGCCCTTGCCCAGGTAGCTCCAGAGGTTCACGGAGGGGTAGTAGAGCGGCAGGTACTGATCGTCGATCGGGGTGATCCAGGTGTCCTGGGCGTCGGCCTCCGCGGCGATCGCGTACGCGAGCTCGGGATCGCCCTTCCAGTCGTAGGGGATGCGGCACATGCCGCGGGGCAGCTCCTCAGCCGTGAAGAGCCCGGCCCGACGGTCCTGGGCCGCGATGATGAACTCGACGGTGGTGAACCAGTGCGAGTCGAGCATGATCACGGTGTCGTAGTCGAGAGTCTCGAACTTGTCCTTGCGCAGCTTCCGCAACGCCGGGACCAAGGAGATCTCCTTGCCTTCGTTGAGCTCGAGCCTTGTCTCCAGCGGCAGCATGATCGTCGGTACGTGCGACAGGAATGCTGCTGCGACCACTTCACCCATGACTTCTCCTCTACTTCCATCCGCTTGGGGCGTACACGGTGTTCTTCACATCGGCGTAGAAGTCGAATGACCACACGCCGCCCTCACGTCCGATGCCGGAGTTCTTGGACCCGCCGAACGGTGCCGACAGGTCGCGGACGAAGAAGCAGTTCACCCAGATCGTTCCGGCGACCAGGAACTGGGTGAAGGCCTCGGCGCGCTCACGATTTCCGCTGACGACGCACGCGGCCAACCCGAACTCGGTGCCGTTCGCGAGGGCGAGGCCCTCCTCGTCGGTACCGAAGGTCTGCATCGTGAGCACGGGGCCGAAGACCTCCTGCGTGAGGATCTCGCTCTCGGGCGATGCGTCGCGGATGAGCGTCGGGCGGTAGTAGTGGGTGCCGAGGTCGGTATTGACCTCGCCGCCGTAGGCGATGGTCGCCCCTGCGTCGCGGGCGCGGTCGACGAAGCCCTGCACGCGCTCGATGTGCCTGAGATGGATATTGGGCCCGATCTGGGTCTCCTCATCGCGTGGGTCACCCTGTCGGATCTGCGCAACGCGCTCGATGAACCGTGCGGTGAAGGCATCGGCGATGCCCTCCTGCACGAGCAGGCGAGTGCCAGCGAGGCAGACCTGACCGGCGTTGTCGTACTGCTCGACCGCAAGGTCGACCGCAAGGTCGAGATCGGCATCGTCGAGGATCACCGTGGGGCTCTTCCCGCCGAGCTCGAAGGAGCAGGGAATCAGGTTCTCGGCGGCGGCGCGTGCGATCACCTTGGCCGTGGGAACAGACCCGGTGAAGCAGATGCGGGCGACGTCGGGGTTCTCGGTGAGCGGTGCACCGGCCTCCGCGCCGAAGCCCTGCACGACGTTGAAGACTCCAGCAGGGAGGCCGGCCTCATGCGCGAGCTGTGCGAAGTACGAGGCCGTGAGGGGAGCCCACTCCGGCGGCTTGAGGACGACGGTGTCTCCGGAGGCGAGAGCCGGCCCGATGCGCCAGGTCGCAAGCATCAGCGGCGCGTTCCACGGCGTGATGATGACGGCCACGCCGGATGGGTCCCAGGAAACGTGGTTGTCGTGGCCGCGCGTCTCGAAGACGGGGCGGGTCAGCTTCTCGACGGCGTAGTCCGCGAAGTAGCGCAGGTTCATGACGACTCGTGGCATGACACCGCGGCGGTGGGAGCGGAGCAGGGAGCCGTTGTCGTGCGTCTCGATCTGCGAGAGCTCCTCGATGTGTGCCTCGATGTTGTCGGCCACCCGGTGGAGGATCTCGGCGCGTGCGAGGGGGGTCAGCCGCGCCCAGGCAGGGAAGGCCGCCTTGGCCGCCGCGACCGCGGCATCCGCCTCCGCCCGGCCTCCACGGCTGACGCGCCCGAGCAGGCTGCCGTCAATCGGGGAGATGTCGTCGAAGGTCTCAGCTGATGCCACCCGCTGGCCGCCGATCCAGTGGCGCATGTCGACATCGACACCCGCGATGGTGATCGTGGACATGCAGGCTCCTCGTACTTTCGGCGGTCAGCGTCGGCACATCATAGATCGTTCGCTTCCAAACGGATAGCGAATGGTGCAGACTTCCTCGGACACCCCACGACGGAGGCTTGAGTGTTCCGACCCAAGATCGCCATCCCCGGCCGCTTCACCGAATCCGCCAGCGCACTGCGCTACCGCGGACTGGTCTCGGCTCGGCGGCTGCTCGAGGCGGTATGGCTGGCGGGTGGCGATCCGGTGACGCTGCTGCCTGAGGCGGCACCCGATGGGATCGACTGGGCTGGCCGGCTGGCCGGCTTCCACGGCGTGCTCCTGCCTGGCGGCGGCGACGTCCGGCCCACCCGATACGGCATGAGCGACGACGATCCCACGCTCTACGACATGGACGACCGACAGGACGAGTCGGACTTCACTCTCGCCGCATACACCCTCGCCAACGGAATTCCCCTGCTGGCCGTGTGCCGTGGGCTGCACGTGGTCAATGCCCTGCTTGGCGGCACGCTCGTCATCGACATGGACGTCAACCACCGTCACCACGCCCATGTGGTGGCCCTCGATGATCCGACCGATCACCTCGGCTTCGGGGCATCGTCGGTGGCCGCATCCTGCTACCACCATCAGGCGGTGGACCGCCTGGCCGATGGCATCACGGTGCTCGGTCGGGCGGAGGACGGTTGCGTCGAGGCGGTCGCTGTGGCGTCCACCGGCTGGGCGGGTGGCGTCCAGTGGCATCCGGAGGACACCTTCGATGTCGACCCAGCGCAGCTGAAGCCGTTCGAGCGACTGGTCGCAGAGGCGCGGTCAGCCGCAGGGCAGTGAGCGGGGGCTTCAGCCCTCGGGGTTGCCCGTCGCGAGCACCAGTTCGCGCAGCAGTGCGGCTGCGACCTCCTGCTCCTTCTCCGTCAGCCGCGATGTCGCGACCGTCTCCTCACGGTTGATCTCCGCGAAGAGGCGCTTGATCAGGCGAGTGCCGGCAGGGGTGAGGACCACGATCACCAGGCGTCCGTCGTCCTCGGAGCGATGGCGCGTGAGGAACTTGCGCTTCTCCAGGGTGTTGAGGACCCCGCTGAGGGTGGCCTTGGAGACACCGGCATCCTGCGCGATGAGTCGGGTCTCCGCAGACCCCCAGATCCAGGTGATCCACATGACGACGAAGGCCGTCCACGTGAGGTCGGACTTGGCCAGGACCGTGCTCTCCATGTGATTGCGGACGGCGTTGGCGGCGCGGAAGAGATTGGAGGTGACGGCCATCGCTCGGTAGTCGATCTCCAGATCGGCCAGGCGTGATTCCACCGTGCGCTCGGTCTCGGCGAGTGTGTGCGGCCCGGCCACTTGGATCTCCCTATGCGTGCGCTGGATGTTGCCGTGTGCTGCGATCCTAGGTCAGTCGACGAAGGCCACCTGATCGAGGAAGGCGTCGACGAGAGCATGCGCCCGGTGTGCGGCATCCTGACCCTCGGCGAGGGTGTGCTGGTACAGGATGTCCGGATCCTGGCCGTCCTCGCGGACCTTCTCGTTGCCGCCCAGAACCAGCCAGTCATGCAGTGAGGCGGCGGTGACCTCCGGATGGAACTGCACCGCGAGATTGCGTCGGATCACGAAGGCCTGTGATGCGAGCGAGTTGCGGGCGATCTCACGGGCGTCCGGCGGGACCTGCCAGCGGTCGTAGTGGAACTCGAACCATGGACCGGGGCCGACGAGGTCGGGCTCCTGGGTCCAGATTGACGTCCAGCCGATCTCCGGTCGGGGCCCTCGCGCGACCGATCCACCGTGCGCTCGGGCGAGCAGCTGGCCACCGAAGCAGATCCCGAAGACGGGCACGCCCAGGTCGTCGGCCTCTCTGAGCCACTCGATCTCGGGGAGCAGCCAGTTGCCGATGGTTGCGTCATCCCAGGCGCCCCACGGCGCCCCCATCGGCACGAGGACATCGAAGTCTCGGGGGTCGGGGAAGTCGAAGGGCTGGTTGGGCTGCCGGAAGTTCTCGGGGGCCACGACGATCTGCTCGACGATCTCGAATCCCCGATGGGCGAGGCGCTCCGCGACCGGACCTGCCGGGCTCACGTGGTCGTGCTGCAGGATCAGGGCGCGCACGGCGATTCCTTCCGTCAACAGGGCGACATGGTGCCCATCTTCCGTCTACTATCCACGAGATCGTTGGGAGCCTAACGATCTCGTGATCACGCACCGTAGCGGCTTCGACCTGACTGTGAAAGGCCTTTCATGCGCAATGACCTTGCAGACATCCGGCGCGAGCTCGACACCCAGGGCATCGACATCCTGCGGCTCATCTGGCCGGACGTCCTGGGCCTGACCCGGTCGAAGGACATCACGGTGTCGCAGCTCGAGCGGGCGGCCGGCCACGGGCCGACGTTCTGCCAGGCGACCTGGGTCACCACGACGCGCGGCGACGTGCTTGATGGACACGGGAGCCTCCAGGACGGCCTGTCCGACATGGTCTCGCGTCTCGACGCAAACACGATTCGACCGATTCCGTGGGTTCCTGGGGTCGCTGTCGGCATCGCTGACATCGACGAGCCCGACGGCTCACCGAACATGATCTCGCCGCGCACGCTGCTGCGCCGCGTCATTTCGGAGTACAAGCTGCTCGGTCTCATCCCGATCGTCGGACCCGAGCTTGAGTTCTACCTCGCACAGCAGGGCGAGAACGGCTGGGAGCGGATCATCAACAAGACGGGGCGCGTCTACACGACCGGCTCCGCTGTTGACCCCGACGGCACGTTCCTGCACCTTCTGCGGATGATCGATCAACTGTCCATCGGGGCCTTCGCCGGCAATCACGAGTTCTGCCCGTCGCAGTACGAGATCAACCTGTGGCACGGCGAGGCGCTCGACGCCGCTGATCGCTGCTTCCTGCTGAAGAACGCCGTGAAGGACATCAGCGCCAGTCGCGGAGTCCTGGGAACATTCATCGGCAAGCCGTGGGCGGACGAGGGAGGCAGTGGCTTCCACGTGCACCTCTCGGTTACCGATATCGAGGGCGACCAGATGATGGATGAGACCGACGGAGAGCTGTCGACCATCACCAGGCGGATGATCGCGGGCATCCTCGAGCACGCTCCGGCCCTCGTGGCGTTCTGCAATCCGACGATCAACGCCTACAAGCGACTGGGCCCGGACACGATGGCCCCGTACCGTTCCAACTGGGGATACGACAACCGCACGACGTTCGTGCGCATCCCACCGGAGCGTGGCCCGGGTGCTCGTATCGAGGTGCGCATTGGCGACGGTGCCGCGAATCCGTACGTCGTCATCGCCGTCATCCTGGCCGCTGCGCTCGACGGTCTCAGCCGTCAGCTCGAGTGCCCCCCGGCATCAGAGGGATGGACCTACGAGGACGAGTCGCGGCCCGCGCTGCCGATGACGTTCGCGGACGCGCTCGATGCGATGAAGGCCGACACCTACCTGACCGGGATTCTGGGGGAGCCGTTCGTCAGCGCCTACGAGACCCTCAAGCGCGATGAGATCCGGCGCTACGAGGAGGCCGTCGAGGATCCGTCGACCCGCGAGATCACTCAGTGGGAGTTAGACG
>JAPLBU010000208.1:0-596 GCA_026392575.1 Actinomycetota bacterium
GCAGCCGCGACGTCTCGAAGGGGGTCATGCTCGGCTTCGCTCCGGAGAACGATGGCGAGACCGCATACGAGCAGATGAAGGCGAAGGTGCAGCAGGAGCTCAAGCAGCACTTCCGCCCGGAGTTCCTCAACCGCATCGACGACGTCATCGTCTTCCACCAGCTCACCGAGTCCGAGATCGTCACCATCGTCGACCTGATGATCGCCAATCTCGAGAAGCGCCTCGAGGAGCAGGACATGGCTATCGAGCTCACGCCGGCTGCGAAGGCGCTGCTCGCCCATCGTGGCTATGACAGCTCGCTCGGGGCACGGCCGCTGCGGCGCACGATCCAGCGCGATATCGAGGATCCGCTGAGCGAGAAGATGCTGTTCGGCGATATGAAGCCGGGCTCCATCGTTCTCGTTGATGTCGCGACGGATGATGGCGAGGAGCCGTTCACCTTCGTGGCGATGCCCAAGGCCGAACTCCCCGACGTGCCGCCGATCGAGACGGTGGACTCCGCCGAGGGCGATTCGCTGACGGGATAGTGGCCCGGTGTCAGGTGGTCCGCTGCTTCCCGGGGTGCGGGAGTTCGACCGGCCCCGGGGTCGTCGACC
>JAPLBU010000208.1:606-2918 GCA_026392575.1 Actinomycetota bacterium
GCTGATTGTCTCGGTGGCGGCTGTCGTGGCGCTGGTCGTCGTGGCGGGTTTCGTCGGCGGGGTGGGGCCACTGCGGGTGCTGGGCCTCACGACGACCCCATTGGAGACGGTCGGCTACCGGACGACCGCCGATCCGGCGCTGATCCAGTTAGCGGTGGCGTTGCCGCCGACCGGCCTGTGCCGGGACGACTCGATCACGGCGGTTGCGTTCGAGCGTGGCAATCGCGTCGAGGTCGACACGTCGGTGACTCGGGCCCGAAACGGGTCCTGTGCCGTGACCAGCATCGGCGGTGACGTGCGGTGGGCTGATGTCCGGCTCGCGGCACCGTTGGGCAGCCGAACGGTCATCCGAACGAGTGATCGTGAGCCGGTGCCGATCGAGGACGCCGTCGAAGGCTAACCGTCGAAGGCTAGTCGGGCAGTGCGTACCGACCACGGGGAAGTCGTGTGACGAGGCCGTCGGCGACGAGCCCATCGAGGGCGCGATCACGCTGCGCGTCCTCGGCCGAGGTGGCCCGCAGCGCAGCTGCCGCAACGGGCTGCGGACTGTCCCGCAGGATCTCCAGAATCCGACCACGGACCTGACGGTCACTTCCCTCGTACTGTGCCTGGCGGCTCGAGTTGACCGGGGGCGTCGGCTGACCGGCAAGGGTCCATGCGCAGGTTCGCTGGACCGGGCAGCGATCGCAGGCAGGCTGCCGGGCGGTGCAGACCAGTGCACCGAACTCCATGACTGCGGCGGACCATCGAGCACTGCGGGCGTGGGTCCGGGGCCACAGGCCATCGGCACGTGCGCGCTCGGCCGTGGTGACGTGGGGAGCGGGCTGTGCGATCCCGTGCACGGTTCTCGCCACGACCCGACGGACATTGGTGTCGAGCACGAGGGAGCGCTGCCCGAAGGCGAAGGCGAGGACGGCCGCGGTCGTGTAGTCACCCACTCCGGGGAGGGCGCGCAGTGCCTCGGGGTCGGACGGGACCTCGCCGCCGTGCTGCTGCGTGATGACGACCGCGCTCTGGTGCAGCCAGCGGGCCCGCCGGGGGTAGCCCAGCCGGCCCCAGGCGCGAAGGGCATCGGCGACGCTGTCGGTGGCGAGCGACTCGGGGGTGGGCCATCGGTCCAACCACTCCTCCCAGAGGGGCAGCACGCGGTCCACAGGGGTCTGCTGGAGCATGAACTCGCTCACGAGGACCCCCCACGGCGTGGTGTGCCGCCAGGGCAGTGGGCGTTCGTTCGTGGAGTACCAGTGGAGCAGGGCTGAGACCAGGGCGGAGTCCGCCGGTCCGCTCCCGTCTCGCGCCACGCAGGGATCGTGTCATGAACGAATGCCCCTCGCAGTACCGTGTCCCCGTGAGTACGTTCATGCGCCCCAGCGGCCCCGAGCCGGCGTCGGTGTACTGGATCCGCCGCGGCGCCATCGTGCTCGTCGTCATTACCGTCATCGTGGCGCTGTGGTGGCTGGTGGGCTCGCTGCTCGGCGGCGGTTCGGACACGGCCGCCTCGGGTGATGGACAGCCGTCGGCATCCTCGTCAGCAGTGCCCGACTCGTCGGCCAGCGCCATTGCCTCGACGACACCTGCGGGCGACCCGATCGAATGCCTCGACTCGGCCATCAAGGTGGAGGCCACGACCGATTCCTCGACGTACGCGGTCGGCTCGACGCCGCGACTGAACCTGACGATCACGAACATCGGAACCATCACCTGCACGCGCGATGTCGGGCCCAAGGCCAACGAGCTCGAGATCACGTCGGGTGGGTATCACGTGTGGTCTTCCGACGACTGCAATGCCAGCAGCAAGAGCAAGATCGAGACTCTCGAGGCCGGTGCCAAGGTCGCGTCAAGCATCACCTGGGACGGTCGCCTGAGCCAGAAGGGCTGCCCGAACGAGCGGGGCGCGGCTGCGAAGCCCGGCCGCTACGACCTCGTGGGGCGCAACGGCAACGTGACGAGTGACTCCACGCCGTTCGCCCTCACTTCAGCGAACTGATTCGGCGGCGCGGCTAGACGAACCGGTCGAGGATGCTCGCCTCGGCCAGTCGGGACAGGCCATCGCGCACGGATCGGGCCCGAGCCTCGCCGACCCCCTCGACCTGCTGCAGGTCCTCAGTGGTGGCAGCCAGCAGCTTCTGCAGACTGCTGAAGTGGCCGACGATCCGGTCGTTGATGATCTCCGGCAGCCGCGGGACGCGAGCCAGCAGCCGGAACCCGCGAGGGGCCACGGGTGTCTCGAGGACCTCGGTCGAGTCCGCGAAGCCGAATGTGGTGCCGACCTTCACGAGGTCGAGCAGGTCCTGCTCGGACAGGCCATCGAG
>JAPLBU010000133.1 GCA_026392575.1 Actinomycetota bacterium
ACCTTCAGGGAACGACAGAAAGGGCCCGCACCGGAAGGTGCGGGCCCTTTCTGTTTCGCTGCGGACGCCCGGCTACTCGTCGTCGCGATCGAAGATCTCGTTGCGCTCGCGCGCCAGTTCGAGGGCGCCCTGCGCCTCCGCCTCAGTGTCATATGGCCCAAGTCGCTCGGCGTTCGCACATCCAGCTTCCGGCTCCACCCGCTGGTGGACCAGGCAGTAGTACCAGCTCATCACTGCTCCCATCGTCACGTGCCGGCCAACGCGCGTCGGTCCGTCATCCCCAAACATAGCGACCGACGCGCCGTCCTAGACTCGGGCCATGTCACGTGCCCAGCGCGAACCCCTCTCGCCCGGGATCATCTCGGCAATGCGGCAAGTACCCGCCAGCATTCCGCGACCCGAGTACGTCGGTAAGCCCGCCCCGACCCCGTACGACGGACCCGAGCGCAAGGACGCGGAGACAATCGCGGCCATGCGTGTCGCGGGCCGCCTCGCCGCTGACGCACTGGCCGCTGTCGGTGACGCGATACGGCCGGGTGTGACCACCGAGGAACTCGATTGGGTCGGTCACGAGTACCTGTGCGACCACCATGCGTACCCCTCGACGCTCGGCTACCGGGGCTTCCCGAAGTCGCTCTGCACATCCCTGAACGAGGTGATCTGTCACGGGATCCCTGACACCACGGTCCTGCGCGACGGTGACATCTGCAATATCGACATCACCGCCTTCATCGGCGGCGTCCATGGCGACACCAACGCGACCTTCCTGGTCGGCGACGTCGACGAAGAAGTCCGTCTCCTCGTCGAACGCACCGAGGAGGCCACCCGTCGGGCGATCAAGGCGGTGGCTCCCGGCCGCCCCATCAGCGTGATCGGCCGCGTCATCGAAAGCTACGCACGCCGTTTCGGCTACGGAGTGGTCCGCGATTTCACGGGCCACGGGATCGGCACGTCATTCCACACCGGCCTCGTCATCCCGCACTATGACGACCCGAGTCTGCACACGCCGATGGAGACCGGCATGACGTTCACCATCGAGCCGATGATCACCCTCGGCACCTACGACTACGACATCTGGGACGACACCTGGACCGTCGTGACGAAGGACCGTCGCTGGACGGCGCAGTTCGAGCACACGCTGCTGGTGACCGATGACGGCTGCGACATCCTCACCCTGCCCACCGGTTCCGACGAAGGGACATCGCGATGACGCACGCATGGACCGACACGATGTGGCCCCCGGAGGTCCTCACCCTGTCCATCGATATCGGCGGCAGCGGCCTCAAGGCATCCATCGTGAATGCGCAGGGCATCATGACCACCGAGCGGGTACGCATCGATACGCCGTACCCCTGCCCGCCCGATCGGCTCGTCGAGACCGTTGTCGAGCTCGTCCGCCCGCTGCTCGGCGTGCATCGCGTCTCCGTCGGCTTCCCCGGGCTGGTCCGACACGGCCACGTCCTCGACGTCCCGTCGCTGTCACGCGCGGAGTACGGCGGCGAGCGCGACCGCGATCTCGCTGAGGCGTGGTACGGCTTTGATCTGGCTCACGCCCTCGCCCAGTCCTTCCAGTTGCCCACCAAGGTTGTGAACGACGCCGATATGCAGGGGTGTGCCGTCACCAGCGGAAACGGCCTCGAGTTCGTCATGACCCTTGGCACCGGCGTCGGCACAGCGCTGTTCAGCAACGGCACCCTCCTGCCGCACCTCGAGCTGTCGCATGGTCCATTCAAGGACGAGCAGACATTCGACATCGCACTCGGCAACGCACAGCGCAAGGAGATCGGCAACGATCGCTGGAGCAAGCGCGTTCGCAAGGCGATCGCGGCGTTCGACGACATGCTGTTCTTCGACCGCATCTACGTCGGCGGTGGCAATGCCAAGCACCTGTCCGCCGCGGACATCGGTGCCAAGGGCGAGATCGTCCCCAACACATCCGGAATCCTGGGCGGCGTCCGGGTCTGGGATCTCGACGCGTGAGCTTAGAAGTTCGATTTTCAACTACATCGGCTACACTCGGCCTATGACCCAGTGGCTGAGTGAGGATGAGCAGCGCAGTTGGCGCGCCTGGCTCTCCGCATCACTGCTCCTCCACGACCGGCTCACCCGCGAGATGCAGTCACAGCACGGGCTGACGATGGCGGACTACGAGATCCTCGTCCGCCTGTCCGAGATCCCCGACCGACAGATGCGGATGAGCGATCTTGCCGACGTGACCCTCTCCTCCCGCAGTCGGCTGTCCCACCAGATCGATCGGATGGAGAAGGCCGGACTCGTCGAACGGCGGTCCTGCTCCGACGACCGTCGCGGGGCCTTCGCCGCCCTCACCGAGGATGGCTACCAAACCCTCGTCGACTCCGCCCCGGATCACGTGCAGAGCGTCCGCGCGCACCTTGTCGACCAGCTCACCCCCGTACAGTTCGCCGCTCTCGGTTCGGCGTGCCAGCTCGTTGCCGAGCATCTTGCGGCCGCCAACGAGGCCTGAACTCCCCGCGACACGCGGCCGGCTCCCACGGGTCCAACGATCGCGGTGTTAGCGTCGATGCCATGGAACCGCAATACGGTCACCTGAGGGATGTCACCACCGAGTCCGGCAGTGCTGGGCCCTTCGAGTCGTTCACCGACGAGGAGATCGACGCGCTGGAGACCCTCGCCGAATTCGAGGCCGAGCACCGCAGGATCCTGGCCATGCAGACGCTGTTCTACAAGCGGCGCAAGGCGGGCGGCGCTGCCTGATCGGCACGCTGCGGAATGCTGGCGGGGGACGAGCCAGCCATATAAGCCGGATTCTGTGATCAGCCGAAGCTGACCGGTGATCATCCATCTGCGACCGCTGTTGCCAGCGGCCTGTTGCGGTCTACCTGCAGACATAGAGCGGGCCGCTCGTCTGCACAGGCCTTGCGGCCCTTTTGACCTTGCTCCGGGTGGGGTTTACCGAGCCGCATGAGTCACCCCATGCGCTGGTGGTCTCTTACACCACCGTTTCACCCTTACCAGTTGCCTGGCGGTCTGTTCTCTGTGGCACTTTCCCGCGGGTCACCCCGGGTGGGCGTTACCCACCACCCTGCCCTGTGGAGTCCGGACTTTCCTCGACCCGCTTGCGCGTGCCGCGATCACCCGGCTGGCTCGTCCGATGTCAGGCTACCGCAGGCCGCTCAGCCACCAGGGTGAACAGGACAGGCAGTGGCTCCGCGGGCGCCCCGTTGGCCCCGGTGCCAAGCCGGAGGCGGAACATGCCGTCGTCCTCCTGCACGAGGATGTCACCGCGCGGATCGAAGGGTGCCTCCACATGCTCGATGAGTCGGACGATGGCCAGGCCCGCGTCGATGGCGGCGTTCACGGTCTCACCGATCGACCAGCCGTACTGCTCGATCGACCACGTCAGGTCCGCATCGGGGTTGGCGTAGGAGCCGGTGCCCTCGTAGTGACGCAGCCCATCGTTCACGTAGGGGAAGTCCACGACGAGCGGGTCGGTCTTCTCCGGCATGCACACCAGCGGGTGCAGTTCGAGGAGCATCAGTCGGCCACCGGGTCGCAGCAGTGCGGCCGCGCCGCGCATCCACGCCTCGAGGTCGGCGATCCAGCTGACGACGCCGATCGTGGCGTAAACCACGTCGAACTCCCCCTGGTACTCCGCGAAGGCAGCGGACGCGAGTTCCTGCGAGTCCGCCTGCACGGTCCGGATCTCCACATCGCACTGAGCGGCGAGGTCCCGCAGCCGCGCCAGCGCCGTAGGCGAGAAGTCGAATGCCGTGACGTGCGCACCCAGGCGAGCGAGGTGGATGGAGTCGATGCCGATGTGCGACTGGACATGGGCGACGGCGAGTCCGTCGACTCCCAGGCCGCGCGTCGCGAGTCCGAGCGCGTCGACCTCCATCGGTCGAAGTGACATCCCGCCGCTGATCAGGGCGGGAATGTCGTAGTAGATGTCGTTGCCCGTGCCGTGGAAGGCGGCCAGGTCCTCCCAGTGCCCGAGGTTTCCGGAATCCGCCACGTTCCTGCCCTTCGCTAGCCTGCGCAATGTGCTCATCCTGCTCCCTCCCAGCGAGGGCAAGACCCCGCCCTCGTCCGGGCCGATCCTCGACCTCGCCGCGCTGTCGTTCCCGGAGCTCACGACGACACGCACCAAGGTGCTGACGGAGTTGATGAGCCAGTGCCGCTCCGATCCCGACCATGCCGCGACGCTGCTGGGCCTCGGCCCGAAGCAGAGCGATGATGTCGGCCGCAACGCCGACCTGAAGCGGGAGCCCTGCGGTCCCGCGATCAGCGTCTACACCGGCGTGCTGTTCGATGCGCTCGACTACCCGACTCTGAGCGCCCGGGCACGGAAGAGGGCGCGCGAGCACGTGGCCATTTCGTCAGCGCTGTGGGGTCTGCTGCGTCCCAACGACCTGATCCCGGCCTACCGACTCAGCGGATCCGTCACGCTGCCCGGGATCGGGACACTCGCAGCGGCCTGGAAGGCACCGGTGTCGGCAGTCCTTGCCGAGACACCCGGCCTCATCGTCGACCTGCGGTCCGGAACCTACGTATCACTCGGCCCCATCCCCCCGTCGGCAGCAGACCGCGCCGTGAGCGTGCGTGTGCTGCAGGAGAGGAACGGACGCCGCACGGTGGTCAGCCATCACAACAAGGCGACCAAGGGACGACTCCTGCGTGCCCTACTGGAGTCCACGCTGACGCCGCGCACTCCGGCTGCCCTGCTGCGGGCACTGCAGAAGCTGGACTTCCGGGTCGAGGAGGCCGGGACATCCGTCGTCGGCACTCATCTCGACGTGATCGTCGACGAGCCCTGACTCCTAGTCCGCGTAGCTGATGATCACGTTGACGCGGCGCGCGGCGGCCGTGTCGTGCACCGCGAACGGTTTCGTGGTCACCGTGATCGGCCCCGCAAGCCCGATGTGGCGCAGATACCGTGCAACGACTCGCGCCCGTGTCTGTGCGAGCGCCTGATCGGTCGCTGCGGCACGTGGTCCGCGCATGACACCGACCACGATGGACTGCGGGAGCAGAGCGCTCGGCACCTGGTGGACAAGTGACTGCAACTTCCGTCTGGCCGTGGGGGTCAGGTCCGTGGAGCGGTACCAGAAGTGAACGCGCGTTCCGATGCGGTGCTCGGTGGTCGACGCGAGGACCTCGACACCGAGGCTCACCGATCGCACGGAGCCGCCCGGCGTGAATCCGTTCACCTGGGCGGTATGCGCACCGACCACCGCGTCGGCGGGGACCGGGACGGTGCCGGCGAAGGTGCCAGTCGCGTCGGTCATCAGGGTGTCGAGCAGCACCGGAGTGGACATCAGGTAGATCCGGACCTCGGTGAACGACTGGAAACCGCTGCCGCTCGTTGCCAGCGTTCCGCCTGGGGCCAGACGCAGTGCATGGGATGGCCCCAGTGGAGCAGGCGCACCGTCGGCTGAGCGTCCAGCGACACCTACCGTCCAGTCGGTACCGGCGACGACGAGTGCTGTGCTCGCGGAATTGGCGCGGACCTCCACCGTGACCGACTGGCCACCCACGTTGACAACGGACTCACCCGGCCGCAGGCCCTCCTGAGCGGTCACGACGTCGAGGCTCACCGTGTGAGGGGCCGCCGGCACGGGCGCTGTCGTTGGGATCGGAACTGCAGTCGAGCCGCCGCTGTCTCCTCCCCCACCGCTGGCCGGCGTACCGGTGCCGCTCAGGCCCACGGTGTTCGGACTCGACGCCGCATTGCTCGCGAACGTCAGCGTCCCCGTCCGCGTGCCCGACGCCGTCGGGGTGAACGTCACCGCCACCGCGCAGCTCCATGCAGACGCAACTGAACGACCACTGCACGAATCCGTCCCGATCGCGAAATCACCCGACACCGTGATCCCACCCGCAGCAAACGTCAGATCCGTGCTCCCGGTATTCGTCACCGTCACCGGAATCGGCTCCGACGACAACGACACCGCCGTA
>JAPLBU010000360.1 GCA_026392575.1 Actinomycetota bacterium
CGCCGACACCGGGCAGATGATGGACGGGCTCGACTCCAACACTGCGCAGGTGGTCGGCATCGCCGATCCCGGATAGCTGGAGCAGCTGCGGCGAGTTGAACGCACCGCCGCACAGGATCACCTCGCCCGCGTCGATGCGGCGCAGATTGCCCTTGGGGTCGATGACCTCGACGCCAGTCGCTCGGGTGCCGTCCATGAGCACCCGCGTCACGAGGGCCTTCGTCAGCACCGTCAGGTTCGACCGGTTCATCACCGGATGCAGGTAGGCACCGGCGGCCGACAGTCGGCGCCCGCGCTGCAGGCTCTGATCGAAGGCCGCGAAGCCCTCCTGCCGGTACCCGTTCACGTCGGAGGTGAGGGAGTGTCCCGCCTCCTGGACTGCCTCGAAGAAGGCTCCGAACAGCGGATTCGCGACCGGACCGCGCTCGAGCCGCAGTGGCCCACTGTCGCCGCGCCATTCATCAGCGCCCGTCGGACAGGTCTCCATGCGCTTGAAGTAGGGCAGGCAGTGCGCGTAGTCCCAGGAGTCCATGCCGGGATCGGCACCCCAGCGCTCGTAGTCAAGTGGATTGCCGCGCTGGAAGATCATCCCGTTGATGCTGCTGGAACCGCCGAGCACCTTGCCCCGGCCCTGCGTGACACGACGGTCGTCCATGAACGGCTCAGGCTCGGTCGTGTACATCCAGTCGTAGCGCGGGTTGCCGATCGGGAACGTCAGCGCCGCGGGCATATGGAGGTAGACATCCCACCAGCTGTCCGGACGACCCGCCTCCAGGACCAGCACCGACGCCGACGGGTCAGCCGACAGGCGGTTGGCAACCGCGCTCCCCGCGGATCCGCCACCGACGATGACGTAGTCGTACGCCTTGCCCATGTCAGTCGCCGAGCTCGGCGCGCCGACGCACGACGAATGCCTCGAGCTCCTCGCGTAGGGCCGGGTCCATCGGCGGCATCTCGTACTCCTCGATCTTCTTGTCGGCGATCTCACCAGCCCGGGTCGCGGTGTCGCGAGCCCCGAGTCGGTTCCAGCGCTCAAAGTTATCGGAAGACGAGAGGAATGGACGGTAGAAGCAGTCGCGGAACCGCTCCATCGTGTGGGCTGCACCAAGGAAGTGCCCGCCGTGGCCCACTTCCTCATGCGCGCCGAAGGCCAGCGACTCCTCGTCGATCTCCAGCGGGGTGAACTCGCGCTGCAGCGACTCCAGCACCTGGACGTCCATGACGTACTTCTCGTAGCTCGCCACGAGACCGCCTTCGAGCCAGCCTGCCGTGTGCATAACGAAGTTCGCACCGGCGAGGAAGGTCGGCAGCATCGTCATGAGGGACTCGTAGGCCGCCTGCGCATCGGGGGTCTGCGATGAGTTGAGCCCGCCGCCCGTGCGGAAGGGGAGCCCGAAGCGGCGGGCGATCTGGCCGGTGCACAGCAGGCCGATGGCCGACTCCGGGGTGCCGAACTGCGGGGAGCCGGACTGCATGTCGATGTTGGAGAGGAACGAGCCGAACACGA
>JAPLBU010000110.1 GCA_026392575.1 Actinomycetota bacterium
CGTCAAGATATCGCAGTCACCGGGGGGTTACCCGCCCGGTGCCCCCGGGAAGGCGCCCACCGCGAAGGCTGTCAGTCACCCGCAGCCGAGCCGCCTTCAGCGGCTCTGCTTGGACAGATCCGGACGGCCAGTCGGGACAGTGCCCCCACTCCTCGTCGGGCGTCACCGTCCCGTCACGAACGGGTACAGGGCCAGCACACCAGCGTGCGCGGCTCCGGAGCCTCCGGGCCGTCGATGTAGCACTCCCATGGACGTCCCGCCGCCGTGAATCCGTTCACATCCAGCCACTCCTCGAGGGCACCGTAGGCGTCGCCCAGGCCTTCGTAGGCCCCGACGTATCGCAGGGTCGCGACCGTTCCGCCGGGGAGGCGGGACGGTGCGACGCGGCCGATCGCCGTGACCGGCTCGGTGACGGGGAACCCGGCCTCAACGACGAAGCCGCTGCCGTCAATGTCGTAGCGGGCGAATGGCGGACCGGCGACGGAGTTCTCTCCTCCGATGGCTGCCAGTACCTCGCCGAAGGCCCCGCCGATGAACTCAGGGATGCCATCGTGGGCGACTCGGCCCGAAACGACGGCCGTGGGCTGCTCGTACCGCTGCTCGATCGTGATCTCGTGAGACATGAGTCCTCCCTCGTTGACCGGGGCGGCCTAACTGGGCGGTGGTACCCAGAACGTGAAGACGGTGAGCCCGACGCCAAGCACCGCCAGCGTGAGCACGTCGATCCTCCGCGACCGCACAACAAGCATGCCAGCGTCTGCGTCCGGAAGCAGCAGTCGCAGGAAGGCGGCGAGGAGCACGCTGGCGGACAGGACGATCGAACCGCGACGGAAGTAGTCCATCGCGATCATCAGCATCGCCACTGCCACGCCGATGAGCACGAGGGTGATCGGCCACTGGGCGAGCCATCCCGTACGCGACTTGCGCAGGGGGACGACGTCGGCCATCGGCCGCTCGTCGGTCACAGCCCTGCCGCCGCCTCGGCCGCCTCGACCACGTTCGTGATCAGCATGGCCCGGGTCATCGGGCCCACGCCGCCGGGCATCGGCGCGACGAACCCGGCAACGTCCATGACATCGGGTGCTACGTCGCCGATGAGTCCGGCCTCGGTGCGCGTGATACCGACATCGAGTACGGCGGCTCCCGCCCGAACGAGGTCGGCCGTCACCAGATGCGGAACTCCTGCTGCCGCCACGATGATGTCGGCAGTGCGCAGATGCGAGGCGAGGTCCTTGGTGCCGGTATGGCACAGCGTCACCGTCGCGTTCTCGGACTTTCGGGTCAGCAGCAGACCCAGCGGGCGACCGACCGTGACACCGCGACCGATCACGACGACCTCAGCGCCGTTGATCTCGACTCCATAGCGGCGAAGCAATTCAACGATGCCCCGAGGCGTGCACGGCAACGGCGCCGGCTCGCCGAGAACAAGTCGCCCGAGGTTCGTGGGGTGCAGCCCGTCGGCATCCTTGTCCGGGTCCATCAGAGTGAGGACCCGATTCGCATCGAGGTGCCTGGGCAGCGGAAGCTGGACGATGTAGCCGGTGACAGCGGGGTCCTCGTTCAGGCGTCGGATCTCGGCGTCGAGCTGCTCCTGGGTGATGTCGGCGGGCAGGTCGACGCGAATCGACGCCATCCCCACCTCGGCACAGTCCTTGTGCTTTCCCCCCACGTAGGCCTGGCTGCCCGGATCGTCGCCGACGAGGACGGTACCCAGCCCCGGCGTGATTCCCAGCGCCCGCAGGGCGTCCACGCGCACCCGCAGATCGGCCTTCACCTGAGAAGCCGTGGCCTTGCCGTCGAGGATCACTGCAGTCATGGGGCGGATTCTCGCACGAGCGCTAAGCCCGGCTGCGTCCGCGGGAGGCAACGACGACAGCGACGAATGCCAGCAGTACGCCCGCCACCAGGTTCCAGACGAGTTCCGTGCCCGATGTGGGCGCCACGATGTCCAGCGCCAGGGCGCCGAAGAGCTGACCGGCGATCGCCGCAAGCGCGTAGACCAGGACTCCCACGATGGGGACGACCCACACAGCGATGGCGATGAAGGTGACCCCGACAAGGCCCCCGAGATAGGCCCACCACGAGGCACCGGTGAGGACCCCGGGGTCAACGTCGGTGAAGGCCCAGGACACGCCGAAGGCCACCGCCAAGGCAGCTGTGCCCAAGACGAAGTTCAGGAATGTCGCGGACACCGGATGCAGAGCGGCCCGGGCGACCCTGCCGTTGATGGCCGACTGGACAGCGCTGAGGATGCCGGCGCTCAGGGCGAGCAGAACGGCCACGATGGACAGTGATCCCGTTGACACCCGGTTCGAGACCGCAAGCGCGACGGCGGCGATCGCGAGGATCGCCGATGCGACGCGAGCC
>JAPLBU010000364.1 GCA_026392575.1 Actinomycetota bacterium
ACCACGACGATGTGATGGACGAGGCGGAGCTGCGTCGCGGTGAGCCTTCGGCCAATGCGCGGTGGGACAACACCATCGCGATCCTGACCGGTGACTTCCTCTTCGCGCGCTCGTCGCGGATCCTGGCCGATCTCGGACCGGAGGCGGTCCGCATCCAGGCGCTGACCTTCGAACGCCTGTGCACCGGGCAGATCCGGGAGACCGTCGGCCCACGCGATGGCCAGGACGCCGTCGAGCATCACCTACAGGTTGTTGCTGACAAGACGGGGTCGCTCATCGCCGCGTCGGGCTGGTACGGCGCCCTGATGGCTGGCGCCCCAGCCGATCAGGTCGCGACCCTGACGCAGTTCGGCGAGCGCATCGGCGTCGCCTTCCAGCTGGCGGACGACCTCGTCGACATCACCTCCGAGTCGATGCAGTCGGGGAAGACCCCCGGCACCGACCTGCGCGAGGGCATCCCCACCCTGGCGGGCCTGATCGCCCTGACCAGCACTGATCCCGCCGATGATCGACTCAAGGCGCTGCTCGGTCGGCCGATCCCCGACGACACCGAGCATGCCGAGGCGCTGGCCCTGCTGCGAGCCCATCCCGGGATCATCGAGGCTCGAAAGCAGGCGCACGGTTGGTCGGACTCTGCCCGTGACCTGCTCGTCGATCTCCCCGCGGGACCGGCGAGGGATGTGCTGGCGCTGCTGTGCGACTACGTCGTGTCGCGCACGGGCTGAACCGGTCCCGAGATCGCCTGCAGCGCTCCGCGATCAGTCGGGCTCGATGACCTCCAGGTCATCGGCCGCATTGCGGTTACGAGCGTTGCGTAGGCCGTCGACGGACATGACGACGAGTGACGTCCAGACGAGGAAGAAGCCGAGCCAGCGCACCGGTGACATCACCTCGTCGAAGTAGAAGACTCCGAGAAGGAACTGGAACACAGGTGTCAGGTACTGCATGATGCCCAGCGTCGACAGCGGGATGCGTGTAGCGGCGCCACCGAAGGCGAGGAGGGGAATCGCCGTCACCGGACCGAGCAGGACGAGGAGCAGCACCTCGTGTGTGTTGCCGCTGGTCATGGCTGATGTCCCCGCGCGAGCGGACACGATCATGATGATCAGGGCGATGGGTGCCAGTGCAGCGGTCTCAATGGTCAGGCTCTCGACGGATCCGACACCGACCTGCTTCTTCAGCAGGCCGTAGATGCCGAAGGAGAACGCCAGGATGAGGCTGACCCACGGGAGCCTCCCGTAGCTCACGGAGAGAACGCCCACCGCGACGACTGCGATCCCGACAGCCAGCCACTGTCCACGACGAAGCTTCTCGCGCAGCACGATGACGCCGAGGCCGACCGACACGAGGGGGTTGATGAAGTAGCCGAGGGACGCCTCGACCACCTGGTCGGAGAGCACCGCCCACACGTACACGCCCCAGTTCAGGGCGAGGAAGGCGGCAGCCGTGGCCAGCATCACGACGTTGCGCGTTGACCGCGCGGCCGCGATGGTCTTCGCCCACGTCCGCGTGACCAGGATGATGATGATCAGGAGAACGAGGGACCAGATGACGCGGTTCGCGACGACC
>JAPLBU010000381.1:0-3107 GCA_026392575.1 Actinomycetota bacterium
AGCGCAGCGCGACCTCCTCGACGGTGCCGATCACGGGGCCCACATCGACGACGTCGCCCACGCCGTACTGGTCCTCGATGATCATGAAGATGCCCGACAGGTAGTCCTTGACGAGGGTCTGCGCGCCGAAGCCAAGGGCGACACCGATGACGCCGGCACTCGCCAGGAGCGGCGCGATATCGATGCCCAGCAGCGGCAGGATCGTCAGCAGGGCAATCGTCCACACAGTGATCGCGACGACGCTGCGCAGCAGGGTGCCGATGGCGTTTGCCCGCTGCTCGGTGCGCTGGTTGAGCAGCAGATCGGACAGTTCCGCGGTGCGCGTCACCATCCTCATCTGGGCAAGGCGCTCGTGCTTGGCGCGCTCCGATGCTCGTCGGACAACCCGTCGGATCGACCAGGTGAGTACGAGCTGGATGATGAGTGCGGACACCAGGATGAAGAGCACCTGCAACGGGACGCCCAGCACCCAGTCCCGCGCCGTCTCCCAGAAGGGCGTGTCCTTCGCAGCTGTCCACACCAACGCGCTCATGACAATCCGGTCCACCGAGCGAAGAAGGCCAGAGTGTCAGCGGTCTCCTCAACGGACTTGGATAGCGACCGAGCGCCGTGGCCGACGTCGCCTTCCGTGCGCAGCAGGATCGGGCGGGTGCCGATGGTGGCGTGCTGCACTGCGGCGCACATCTTTCGGCCGTGCATCGGGTCGGTGCGCGTGTCGTTATCGAAGATCGCGAACATGGTCGCTGGGTAGTCGGTGCTCTCGGCAACGCGATGGTAGGGGGAGTAGTCGATGAGCCACGAGAACTGCTCGGCCACCTCCGGATCGCCGTACTCCACCGTCCAGGTCGGCCCAAGCTCCGAAGTCGTGTACCGGATCATGTCGAGCAGTGGTGCCACGCATACGACTGCGTTGAAAAGGTCGGGGCGTTGAGTCATGGCGGCGCCGACGAGGAGTCCGCCGTTCGAGCCGCCGTAGATGCCGAGGTGCTCCGCGGATGTCCAGCCCTCGGCAATGAGCCACTCGGCTGCGGCGTGGAAGTCGTCGAATACGTTCTGCTTGCTGCCGAGCATCCCTGCGCGATGCCAGTCCTCACCCTCCTCGCTGCCTCCGCGAAGGTTGGCGATCGCCCAGATGCCGCCAGCCTCAACCCACGCGAGGATCGCGGCCGAATAGCCGGGCGTCAGCGGAACGCCGAACCCGCCGTAGCCGTAGAGGATCGTCGGCCTCGGTGCGTCAGGCTCGGCTGTCGGCGACAGCACGAACATGCGCACCTCGGTCCCGTCTGCGGAGGTGTACGTGACCTGTCGTGAATGGACGGTGGGCACCTCGACCGTGCCCGGCGGGCGAGCATGCAGCGTCACCTCATCGGTGCGGCCGTCATACGCGTAGACGGTCGGAACGGTCGCATGATCGGTGAAGACGAACCAGGTGACGGGACCACCGTCGATGCACTCGACGGGACCGCCAATCGTGCCAGCGCCGGGCAGGTCGATCGTGCGGATCAGGTGGCCATCGTCGGCGCCGTGCAGCGACATCTGCGCGACTCCGTGACTTGTGCGCACGACGAGCAGCAGGTCGCTTGCGAGCTCGGGTCCGTCGAGGATGGTCACCGACTCGAGAACCGCGTCCGCATCCTCGGCGATGAGGTCGGTCCAGGCATCCGATGTCCATGCCCCCGGGCGCGTGACGGCCACGCGCCCTCGCGGGGCAGCAAGGTCGGTGCTGACGAGGACGCGACCGTCACGCAGGAACGTCAGGCCGGTCTGTGCATCGGTGTCACCCTGGACGAGGGCGAATGCCGGTGCCTCGAGCGGACTCTGAGTGAGGTCCGCGACCCACAGGTCATTGCGGGGCTCGGTGCCCTCGCTCGCGGACACCTGCAGCCAGTGACCGTCGCGGCTGACCTCGACTCCGTAGTAGTTCGTCATGGTCATCCCAGCACCGAAGATGAGATCGTCGGTGTCGGGTGATGCGCCGACGCGGTGGAGATAGACACGACGGTGGAAGTTCTGCTCGGACTCGGGGAGCAGCTCGGGTGCGATGCGTCGCACGTAGTAATAGGCACCACCGCCGAGCACCCAGGCGACCGGCGAGTAGCGGCAACGGTCGATCGGACCCTCGATGGTCTGTCCGGTCTCGACATCCATCACGTAGAGCAGGGACTCCTCGTTACCGCCGACAGAGAGTTGGTAGGCGATACGGTCGCCCTCCTTCGACGGCTGCCAGCTGTCGAGCGTGGTGACGCCGCTCGGGTCGAGGACCATCGGGTCGATGAGGACGCGCTCCGTGCCGTCGGGGTCGATGACGTAGAGGACGGTGAACTGCTGGCCGGGCTCTCGGCGGACGAGGAAGTAGCGGTCACCGCGCCAGTACGGCGGCGACACCGTGCCCGAGCCGAGCAGCGCCTCCACGCGGCCGGCGAAGTGCTCGCGTCGAGTCCAGCCCGTTCGCTCGTCGGCCATGAGCGCGGACTGGTGCTCGAGCCACTGCGTTGTCCGGGGGTCGTCGGTCGACTCGAGCCAGCGATAGGGGTCGGAGACGGCCGTGCCATGGAAGTCATCGACGAGGTCCAGGCGGTCGGCGGATGGGTACGCGGGGGCGGCAGTAGGGGTGGTCACATCGGCAACCCTAGGCTGCAGACGTGGAACTGCACGACCTGACGGCGCTGGACCAGGCCGCGGCCATCCGGAGCGGGGAGGTCTCCTCGCTCGAGTTGGCACGCCACTACCTAGCGCGATCCCATGAGCTGAACGAGGTCGTGGGGGCGTTCGTCACGATCACGGACGATCTGGCGCTCGAGCAGGCTGCCCTAGCCGACCGCGGCGTCGCGGCGGCGACCGATCCGCAATCCCTGGGAGTGCTCCATGGGGTGGTGGTGCCGGTGAAGGACCTCAACCAGGTCCGCGGAGTCCACGTTCACTTTGGCTCACTGACAGTCGACGTCGTGCCGCAGATCGACGACGACGTCGTCGCTCTGATGCGCGATGCCCACACGGTGATGACAGGCAAGACGACGACCCCGGAGTTCGGCCTGCCGGCGTACACCGAGAGCGATGTGGGCCCCTACGCGCGAACGCCGTGGGATCTCACTCGCGGGGCTGGCGGC
>JAPLBU010000381.1:3234-4219 GCA_026392575.1 Actinomycetota bacterium
CTGACGGTGGCGGATCCATCCGCATCCCAGCCAGTGTCTGCGGGCTGGTCGGTGTGAAGCCGTCGCGCGGGCTGGTGTCCAACGGCCCGCTGCCTGATGGGCCCGGCGCTCTTGGCGTGCAGGGCGTGCTCGCCAGGACCGTCGCTGATGCGGCAGCTCTGCTCGGCGTGATGACCGGCGTCGACGATGACTACGTGCGTGCACTGTCCGAGCCTGGGTCCCTCCTGATCGGCCGCTATGCGCAGCCGGTCATCGCGGAAACCGCCGTTCACCCTGAGGCGATCGCGGCATTCGAGGAGGCTTCCGCCCTGCTCGAGTCGTTGGGTCACCGCCTCGTCGACGTCGAGGTGCCGCTCCCACTGGCTGCGGTGCCGCATTTCGAACTTGTGTGGGCGGCGGGTGCGGCTGGCATTCCGGTACCTGCGGACCGCGAGGGTGAACTCCGACCGCTCACGCGTTGGCTGCGCGAACGGGGACGGGCCCTCGCGCCGGGCGAACTGGACAACGCCCTCGAGCTGATGGCCCTGCATGCGGCTCGCGCGCTCGACGAGACGTCCCACCTCGACATCGTCCTGACACCCACGCTGGCGGACATTCCCGCCCTGGTCGGCGCCATCCGCAACGACGACGACCCGGCAGCTGACTTTGAGGCGCAGAAGCGCTTCACGCCCTTCACCTCGCCGTACAACATGACGGGGCAGCCGGCCGTTAGTCTGCCTCTGCACTGGACGAGCGCCGGGCTGCCTGTCGGTATCCAGCTCGTGGCCCGTCCGATGCGCGAAACCACCCTGCTGTCCCTCGCTGCGCAACTTGAGAGTGCGCAGCCGTGGGCCCATCGACATCCGGAGGTCTGGTGACTGAGCCCGTTTCGCCCGTGTGGGAGCCGGTACCCGACGAACTCGGTCGGCTGGCGGCGGCCTATGGCGTGGCCACCGAGTACTGGGACCAGAGTGGCGGCCTCGTGCAGGTTGGCGCCGCCACGGTC
>JAPLBU010000066.1 GCA_026392575.1 Actinomycetota bacterium
TCGACCGTCGGCTTGCGGAACTCCGGCGCGGTCTCGCGGATGAAGTCCGTCCAGAACTGCCCGGCATCCTGCTCACCCGTGTCGTCGGCATCAGCCGGAGGTGCGAGGTCGACCAGGTCCTCAACGAAGCCCATCGGCTCGAGCTTCCCCTTCCAGGACGCCTCGGCCGCGAACACCACGCGATGGCCGCGGTCGAGCAGCACCTTGCCGATGCCGATGCACTGGTTGGTCGGGCCGTATGCCGACTCGGGCATGAACAGGACGGTGATCGGGCGATCGGTCATCACAGCTCCGTTGGCAGTGGATGGTTGGTGGCAAGTCGGGCGTAGCTGAGGATCAGCTCGGCGCAGGCGTCATGGTCCAGTGTGGGGTGCCCGGCCATGATCCGGTATCCGTACGCATCCTCGAGTGCGACGAGATTGCGCGAGATGGTGAGGGCATCACCCGAGAGGTCGAAGTCCCCCTGCGCAGCGCCCGACTCAAGGATTGCCTGATACATCGCGACCTGACGGTCGAAGAGCGACGTCAGGAGCACGGCGTAGACCGTGTTGCGGGCAGCCTCACCGCCCAGTGCGCACAGGAGGCGCACCTCCTCGTCGTCCTCGTCGATAGGTAGGCCGGATGTGATCGTGACGACCAGACGCTGGGCTGGGTCGGTGACGCCGTCAAGCGCCTGCAGCCGGGCATCGTGGAATCGCTCCATGCCCGCACGGTTGGCATCAATGAGCAGATCCTGCAGATCCGGGTAGTGATAGAGGATCGCGCCCGAGGTCAGGCCGGCCTCCTCGGCGACCTGGTTGAGGCGCACGCCCGCTCCATGCTCGGCCATCGCGCGCTGCGCAGCCTCGAGCAGATCGGTCCGTCGCGTGCTCTTCGCACGTGCCATTGGCACCTCCTCCCACCGTCGAGCCAGTACCCTAACGCGCCTCACAAGTCGTTGAATCCAAATTCAACAAATTTGTATAACGGTTGTGTTTCGTGGGGAAATTCGCTTGCACGTCTTTGGATTCATGTGCAATCCTCGCACATCCTCGGGCATCGGGTCCGGAGTTTGAAGGTCGGTGCGGAAGCGCGCCGGATGGGAGTCAACAGATGCGAGTAGGCGCAGGCACAATGCGCAGGTCCGGAGTCGCTGGAGCGATCGCGGTCAGCGCGGCCCTCCTGCTGGCCGCCTGCGGTGGCAGCAGCTCGAGTGACGCGGGCAGCGCTGCCGCCGGCTCGACTCTCGATCCGAAGGCCGACCTGACGAAGCAGACTCTGACGGTCTCCAACTGGGCCGGCTACTACCCGGAAGACCTCCCCGCGAAGTTCCAGACGGCCGTCGGCGCCCCCCTCACGATCGCGAACCACGCGACCAATGAGGAGATCATGGGCAAGCTCACGGCGGGCGGCGACTCCGGCATCGACGTGGCCTTCGTCTCGGGCCAGTACGCCCAGGCCCTCAACGACGCCGGACTGCTCGAGCCCATGGACCCGGCGCTCATCCCGAACCTGAAGAACCTGTACCCCGAGGCCACCCAGATGCCCTTCGACAAGGGCAACAAGTTCTCGGTTCCCTACACCTGGGGCACCACGGGCATCTGCTACCGCAGCGACCTCGTCACCACCGAGCCCACCAGCTGGAACGACATCCTCAAGCCGGCCGACGAGAACAAGGGCAAGGTCACGATGCTCTCGACCGAGCGCTGGCTCCTGCTGCCTGCACGCAAGTCGCTGGGCTACTCGATCAACACCACCAACGCCGACGAGCTCGCCGCAGCGAAGGACCTCACCCTCGCGCAGAAGCCCGACCTGCTGGCCTATGACGACACCACGTTCTACACGCGTCTGGTTTCTGGCGAGGCGACCATGGTTGAGGCGTGGGACGGCTGGTGCAACTACGGCATTGCCGAGGACCCCAACATCAAGTTCGTCGTGCCCAAGGAGGGCAGCGACCTGTGGTCCGACACGATGGTGGTGCTGAAGTCCTCCAAGAACAAGGAGGCCGGGATGGCGTTCATCAACTACATCCTCGACCCCGCCAACCACGCCTGGGTTGCCGAGAACATCCTCTACAAGGTGCCCAACAAGGCAGCCATGGAGACCGAGGCCGTGGCCGGCATGTCGGCCGCCTACCCGAATATGGGCATGACCCCCGCCGAGCTCCTCAAGGAGGAGGCCATCGTCGATCTCGGCGAGCAGAGCTCGGCCTACACCAAGATCGCCACTGAGGTCACCTCCGGCTGATTGTGACAACACCAGCAGTAACTCCGAACCGGGGGCGTGGCGCAAACAAGCGCCGCGCCCTCGGTTCGCGTGCGCTGTTCCTCGGGCCTGGCCTGTTCTACGTCACGGTGTTCATGGCGATCCCGATCGCCCTTGTCATCTCGTACGCCTTCCTGACGCGCGGACGCTTCGGAGGCGTCCGGCTGCCACTCACCCTCGAGAGCTTCACGCGGGCGCTTGACCCCGTCTACCTGCAGGTCCTGGGCAACTCCCTGCTGATCGCCACCGTCACCACCGTGCTCGCCCTGCTCATCGGCTATCCGGTTGCGTACGCGATCGCACGGATGCCCAGTCGCTGGCGCACGCTCGCGCTCGTCCTGGTGGTGCTGCCGTTCTGGAGCAACTTCCTGATTCGCACCTATGCCTGGATCGTCCTACTCAACTCCGAGGGGCCGCTCAACAAGGCCCTGATCGCGACCGGACTGCGCGACGAGCCGATCGGACTGCTCTACAACCGCGGGGCCGTCATCGTCGGCCTGCTGTATGCCTACCTGCCGCTGATGATCCTGCCCCTCTACGCCTCGCTCGAGCGGATGGACTGGTCGCTGCTGGAGGCCGCCACGAACCTGGGCGCAAGCCGGATTCGCGCCTTCTTCGATGTCACGTTCCCCCTCACCCTGCCCGGTGCCATGATCGGCGCGATCTTCGTGTTCGTCCCCAGCCTCGGCAACTTCATCGTGCCCGAGCTGCTCGGCGGTGGAAAGACCGCCATGGTCGGCAACCTCATCCGCGACCAGTTCCTGAAGGCACGCGACTGGCCCTTCGGAGCCGTTCTCGCCCTGACGATGGTCGCGTTCCTGATCCTGCTGTTCGCCCTGCAGGCAGCCGTCTCGCGACGCATCAACGGACCACGCGCCCATGCGTAGCCTCGGGTGGCTCCGCCTGCCCCTCCTGCTGACGTATGCGTTCCTCTACATCCCCATCGCCGTCGTCGTCGTCATGTCCTTCAACTCCAGCAAGATGCCCTTCACCTGGACCGGCTTCAGCCTGCGCTGGTACGGCACCCTGCTCCAGGACGAAGCCGTGCGACAAGGCTTCCTCAACACGATGGTCGTCGCCGTCGGCGCCACCGTCATCGCGACGGTGCTCGGGACGCTGCTGGCAATCGGGCTGGCCCGCTACACCCGCTCCGCCGTTCTCGAGGCCTACGCACTCACCCCCGCGATCGTCCCCGACCTCGCACTCGCCATCGGACTCCTGGTCATGTTCAGCGCGGTCGGCATGACGCTCGGCCTCCACTCCGTGCTGCTGGCACATGTCGTTTTCGGCATGGCCTTCGTGGCGGCCGTCGTCACCGCGCGACTCGGACAGGTCGATGCGAGTCTCGAGGAGGCCAGCCGTGACCTCGGGGCCTCCGCCA
>JAPLBU010000070.1 GCA_026392575.1 Actinomycetota bacterium
TGGCGGTCGTGGCCGCAATGCGCCCGAATCCACCGGGAGTGTCCTCGTACTCGCGGACGATCACGCCGTCCTCGTCGGTCTCTGCTGCCCACACGGTGACGTGCCCGGTCTTCCGGTCGAGGGTGACCCGCGCCTTCGGCACGGAGCCCTCGGTGCGGTGGTATGCCACGAGCAGGGCCTGCTCGATCGTCTCCACGACGAGCTCGAGGGAGAGATCCTTCTCTCGGACGAGGGACTTCAGTGCGCTGACGTCGATATCCATGTGGCTACTCCTGCCCGTCGTCGTCGAGTGCTTCTTCTTCGGGTTCCTGGGAGGAGCCGTCCTCCTCGACGACCAGTGCTGCAGCATCGGCACGGTTGAACTCCACCTGGACCACGGCCCGCTGGACGTCGGCGCGAGCGATCGTGCGATCGCCGGCGTCGGTCGAGAGCACGACGCTGTCATCGTCCGGCACGCTGGTGACGCGCCCGACCACCGTGCTGCCGTCGACGAGCGCGACCTCGACCAGACGGGTGAGGGCCCGACGCCAGTGCCGGGTCTCGGTGAGGGGGCGGTCGACACCCGGTGAGGTCACCTCCAGAACGAAGGGGCCGGGAAGTTCGTCGGCAAGCGGCGGCTCGTCCAGCAGTTCGGATGCCCGTCGACTCACGGCGGCGATCAGGTCGAGATCCAGGCCACCGTCGCGGTCGACGACGATGCGGACGATGTGGCGGCGGCCGGCCTTCTGCACATCAACGGTCTCCAGGTCGACCCCGAGTTCTCCGAGTGGCGCTATCAGGCCAGCCTTAAGTGTTTCGCCCAGTGCGGCCATCTCGTCGGACTCCTGTTGTGGTGGATCAGTTGTGGGTCGTGCCGTGCTCCCAGCACTGTACCGAGTACATGCCATCCTTGGCACATGCCCGAGGCCAGAGCGATCGCGATCACGCGCCGCCAGGGCCTGCTGGCACTGGCCCTGATCGGGCCCGTCGGCGTGCTGGCGGCCTGCAGCAGCCAAGCGGAACCGGCCCCGGGCGAGACGTCCGCCCCGACGGCGCTCGCGCCGGCCGAAGCCAGCGCCCAGCACGAAACCGAGTTGATCGCGCTGTACGAGGCCGTTCTTGCGGCGTACCCGAACCTCGACTCGCGACGCACTCGGTGGCTCGACCAACGCGACCGCCGAGGTCAGGGCGCCGGCGGACATCACGGCGGCACTCGCGGCTCTCGTCTCGGCCGAGCACGCCGCGTCACGCGACCGGATCCGAGCCTGCGTCGACTCCCCCGATCCGGAGACGGCCCGCCTGCTCGCCCTCATCGGGGCATCCGAAGCCGCTCACGTCCCCGCGTTGAGGGACCTGCGCGCATGACTCCCGTGGAGGCCTGGACCGCCGTCGTCACCGGCGAGGATGCCGCGATCTACGCGTACTCGATCGCCGGTGCGCAGGTGCCGGCCGGACCGCGCCAGCGTGCGGTGGCCGGACTCACCGCCCATCGTTCCAACCGCTCCCGCGCCGCGGTTGAACTCGGGGGTACGCCGCCTCCCTCCTCCGCGGGCTACGTCCTGCCGGCCGATGTCTCCACAGCGCGCGGTGCTCGAGCCGCCATGGCCGGGGTCGACAACGCGCTCGTCGCCGTCTACGCCGATGCGGCGGCCGCCGCCGGAGCCGATGCACGCCGTTGGGCCGCGCGCACCGCTGCCGAGTACGCCGTGCGCGCGATCGGCTGGGGCGCCGAGCCACAGGCCTTCCCTGCCGGGCCGCCATCAGGCCAGTAGGTCCCACCCCAGCCGGAGGATGAGAACGCCCACTACCGCGAGGAAGACGATCCGCACGAAGCCGCTTCCCCGCCGAATGGCCATGCGGGCCCCGATGACGGCACCGGCGACATTGCACAGCCCCATGAGCAGCCCCAGCACCCACATCACCGACCCCATCACGCCGAACACGATGACGGCAGCGAGGTTGGTGCCGAGGTTGACCACCTTTGCTGTCGATGACGCGTTCAGGAACGAGTAGCCCAGGACGCCCACCAGCACGATCAGCAGGAATGATCCCGTGCCCGGCCCGATGAGCCCGTCGTAGAAGCCGATGGCCAGGCCGGCCAACGTCGCGATGACGTAGTGGCGGCGACTGCCGTGCCACCGCAGGGCCTGCGTGCGCCCCATCTGCGGGCTCAGCAGCGTCCAGAACCAAACCGCGATCAGCAGCACGACGATGACGGGCTTGAACACATCGGCAGGGATCCGACTAGCGGTGGCGGCTCCGAGTGCAGCACCCGCAACGGCCGCAACCACCATCGGCAGGGCAGTGCGCACATCGGGCGGGGCCTTGCGGGTGTACGTCGCCGTCGCTGCAGCCGTGCCAAGGATGCTCGACACCTTGTTCGTCGCCAGCACCTCGACAGGGGGTGCCTGCGGAAAGGCGATGAACAGCGCCGGAAGCTGAAGCAGCCCACCGCCTCCGGATACCGCATCGACCCAACCTGCCACGGCGGCAGCCGCGCAGAGAAGCAGCAGAGTCGTCAGGTCCGGCAGGGCGAGCGGGTCCACGCCTACTGCCAGGACTCCACGATCGACAGCACATCGAGCAGGCGATGAGCTGTCGCATCGGGTGTCGCCGTGCCCTCGCGCTCCTGATCGCCCGGGATCGCGGAGTGCGGGATCCAGATGGTGCGCATTCCCACCTGCGCGGCCCCGGTGACGTCCTCCCACAGCCGATCACCCACGTAGACCGCCTCCTCCGGCTGGACACCCAGCTGGCTGAGAGCGGTGAGGAAGGCTTCGCTGTGCGGCTTCGCAACAGGCAACTCGCTGGTGTAGACGGCGACATCGATGTGCCCGTGCAGGTCGTCGCGCATGAACACCTCACGGTGATGCACGCTGGTCCACATCGTGTTGCTGAGCACGCCGATCCGGTAGCCGCGTAGCTGAAGTTCGGCGAGAACATCCTTGGCGTCGGGGTCCGCGTAGGTGTGCGGTGCCCAGAAGTCGAGGTAGCTCCCCAGCGCCCGCAGGTGCCGCGCGCCCTTGATGTCGATGCCCTCATCGAGGAAGAGTTGATCGAGCGCACCCGTGCTCTGCGCGCCGTCCGTCTCACGTTGGATGCGCCAGCGGTCGTCCTCGCGAGCCTTCAACCGATGCGCGAGCGACGACGCGTTCTCCGGGTCGTAGACCTCGGAGTACGCGTACCACTGTGCATAGAGGTCTACGTCGTGCCACGGGGTGAGGGTGCCTCCCCAATCGAACAGCACGGCCCGCACCGCCATGTCAGGCTCGCACGATCGCCTGGATGCGGTCGGCCATGCCGTCGACCGGGACATCCTCCCGCTCACCGGTCCGCCGGTCCTTGACCTCGATGAAGCCCTCAGCGAGTCGCTTGCCCACCACGACGATGGTCGGGATGCCGAGCAGCTCGCAGACCCTTGTCGTCATGGGACTGCTCAGCGATGGCCGCGACCGCACGCGAGACACCGATGCCGTACGAGCCCATCGTGACAGTGACGAGTTCGCCCTTCTCGTCGAGGACCTTGAGCCCCAGCGCCTCCGCGTACTTGCGGCCGAGCTGGAAGATGTGGCCGATCTCGATGCCACGTGCCAGGACAAGCGCCCCGCCACAGGACGGGCAGGCATCACCGTCGCGCACATCGGCAACGTCGATGACGCCGTCGGCGGTGAAGTCACGGCCCGCGACGAGGTCGTAGACGTGCTGGCCCGCCGTGTTGGCGCCCGTGATCCAGCGAGTTCCGTCAACGACGCGCGGATCGACGAGGAAGCGAATGCCTGAAGCACCCTTCTCCCCCAGCAGCGGCGGCCCGATGTACCCCTTGACCAGCAACGGGTGGTCCTTGAAGTCGGACTCCTCGAACGGCCCGACGACACTGGGCGTCAGCACCGCCTCGAGTCGCTTCATGTCGACCTCGCGATCGCCCGGCAGTCCGATCGCCAGCGGCGCCTTGGTGCCATCGGGCTCAGTGACCATGAAGACGACGTTCTTGAGGGTGTCTGCACCCGTCCATGCGCGATCGGCGCGCGCAAGGTCAGTGCGCGAGTTCGAGACCTCGACGAGGGTGTCGATCGTCGGGGTGTTGGGTGTCTGCTCTGCGTGGGCCGCGGGAACTCCGGCGTAGTCGACCGCTGCGGGCGTTGGCGTGACGACGGCTTCGACGTTCGCCGCGTAATCGCAGTTGGCACAGCGGACGAACGAGTCCTCGCCGACCTCGGTGGGAGCAAGGAACTCCTCGCTCGCCGACCCGCCCATGGCACCCGACATCGCGGAGACGATGACGAACTCCAGCCCCAGGCGACCGAACGTGGAGATGTAGGAGTCGCGGTGTCGCTGGTAGGACACCTCAAGACCGGCATCATCGACGTCGAATGAGTACGAGTCCTTCATGACGAACTCACGACCGCGCAGAATGCCGGCACGCGGACGCGCCTCGTCGCGGAACTTCGTCTGGATCTGGTAGATCACGAGCGGCAGGTCCTTGTACGACGAGTACTCGCCCTTGACGAGCAGGGTGAACATCTCCTCGTGCGTGGGGCCGAGCAGGTAGTCGGTGCCCTTGCGATCCTGGAGGCGGAACAGCGTGTCGCCGTACTCCGTCCAGCGATGCGTCTGCTCATACGGCTCGCGCGGCAGCAGCGAGGGGAAGTGCACCTCCTGGAAGCCCGCGCGGTCCATCTCGTCGCGGACGATGCGCTCGACATTGCGGTAGACGAGGAACCCGAGCGGCAGCCAGGTGAACACGCCGGGTGCCACGCGACGCACATAGCCACCGCGGACGAGCAGGCGATGACTCGGCACCTCCGCATCGGCCGGGTCGTCACGGAGGGTGCGCAGGAACAGGGTCGACATCCGAAGAATCACAGCGACAGCCTAGCCATGCCGATCAGAGCAGGATGGGGGCGAAGGCACCCTGCTCGTCAGACCCAGGCTCAGAGGCCGGGGCTCTGCATCATCATGCCCCCATCGGCGAAGATCGTCGTCGCCGTGAGGTAGCTGGCCGCGTCGCTGGCCGCGAACACCACGACGCTGCCGATCTCCTCCGGCCTGGCCATGCGGCCAAGGGGGATGTAGTCGTCCAGTCTCTTCAGGGTCGCCGGGTTCATCTCCACCGTGTTGATCGGCGTCGCGACCGCTCCAGGAGCGACGTTCACGACCCGGATCCCGTGCGGCGCCAGTTCGACGCCGGCGGTGCGGGCAAGCATGCGCATGCCGCCCTTGGTCAGGCAGTACGGGGCGTTGCCCGGCATCGGCCAGTCCTCATGGACGGAACTGGTGTTTACGATGACGCCGCCACCGCCTTGAGCGATCATCTGCCTGGCCGCGATCTGCACGCCGAAGAACGCGCTCTTGAGGTTGACGGCCAGAACCATGTCGTATTGCTTCTCCGTCGTCTCGAGCACCGACGTACGGCTCTCGATGCCCGCGTTGTTGACCATGATGTCGATGCGGCCGAACTGCGTGACGGCCGCATCCACCAGGGCCTGTACACCAGCGACCGTGCTGACATCGGCATCGACTCCGATCGCAGTGTCACCGAGGGCACCTGCTTCTCGAGTACATCCGTGGCGTCCGGGTTGGACACGTAGTCGATGACAACGTTCGCGCCCGCCCCTGCAAGGGCCAGCACCACTGATGCGCCGATGCCGCTGTTGCCTCCGGTCACCACGGCGACCTTGCCTTTAAGTGTCATGTCGTTCCCTTCGATTCAGGTTGCGCAGGATGGTGCAGATACGTGTTGATTCTCGACTCGTGCGCCATCACCCGCCGCAACGGGAAGGGATCAGCTCAAGTCGACGAACCTCAGGTCGCCTCGGTACTGCAGCAGCAGGGCAACCGTCGCAGTCCAGCCCGTCTGATGACTGGCCCCGACACCATGCCCGTCATCGCCGTCGAAGTACTCGTAGAACGGGACGAGATCGCGCCAGTGCGGGTCGGTCTGGAAGTAGTCGTTGGCGCCGAACACCGGCCTTCGGCCCGTGGCATCACGCAGGCAGATCGCCGCCAGTCGGGCGGCCACGTCGTCAGCCGCCTCACCGACGGTCACCGCATGATCGGTGCCCGTCGGATCGTCGATCGTGACCGTGTCACCCAGGAACCGGGCGTAGGTGTTGAGTGACTGCACCAGGAGGAAGTTCATCGGGAACCAGATCGGCCCGCGCCAGTTGGAGTTGCCGCCGAACATGCGATTCCCGGACTCGGCCGGCTCGTAGCCGACGCTGTACTGCTCGCTCCCGACGTTGTAGGTGTAGGGCTGATCCAGGTGCTGCCGCGACAGCGAGCGGATGCCGAAGGGTGACAGGAACTGTGCAGGGTCGAGCACCCGCTCGAGGATCCTGACGAGACGGTCCTCGTGGACAACCCCGACCATGCGGTGGGTGCCATCCCCACCCGAGACCCGCAGGCGCACCGAGCCGGGTGGCGCGTTGTATGCCGTGAGCAGGGCCTTCATCTGGGAGTCGATGGCCGACAGCTCGCCGTGAGCCGTCAAGGGGATCGAGATCGAGGCGAAGAGCGGCACGAGTGACTGCATCGAGAAGACCTCGAGTGACGTCGAATTCCCGTCCGGCAACGCGACGACGTCGTGGTAGAACCCGGTGGATTCGTTCCAGAGGCTGACGTTCCCCGAACCCATCTCCAGGGCATTGGCGATGAGCCAGGCATCCCACACCCAGCGGCCGAACATCCGGTCGTAGCCCGGTTCGTGGCGAGCCAACTCGACCGTCATCTCGAGCATCTGCAGCAGCATCGTCGCGACCCACGACGTGCCATCGACCTGAGCCAGGGTGCCGCCCGTGGGTAGCGGCTGATCGCGATCGAAGACCCCGATGTTGTCCATGCCGAGGAACCCACCCCCGAAGATGCCCCGCTTCGACTCGTCCTGCTGGTTCAGCCACCACATGACGTCGAGGGTGACGGAGCGGTACGCCGACGAAAGGAAGTCCAGGTCGCCGGTGCCCTTCGCCCGCCGATCGAGCTGGTAGACCTGCCACGCCGCCCATGCGTGCACCGGCGGATTCGTGTCGCCGAGGTTCCACTCGTAGGCGGGAATCTGCCCGTGCGGATGCTGGTACATCGATGACAGCAGGAGCAGCACCTGCTCCTTGGCGAAGTCGGGGTCGACCATGGCCATCGTCACGCAGTGGAAGCCGAGGTCCCACGCCGCGTACCACGGGTACTCCCACGCGTCGGGCATGAGGATGATGTCCCGGTTGACGAGGTGCTGCCAGTCGGCGTTGCGACCGGACCACCTCTCATCGGGGGGCGCGGGCTGGGTCGGATCTCCCTGCAGCCATCGACGAACCTCGAAGTGGTAGTACTGCTTGCACCACAGGAGCCCCGCCAGGGCCTGGCGCTGCACCAACCGCTGGTCGTCGTCGAGGCTCGGGTCCGCCAGGGCCCCGTAGAACGCATCAGCCTCGGCGCGACGCGCGGCGAGAACGTCGTCCACGTCGTCGAACGGGAGCCTGAGATCGGCTGGCGCGAACCTGAGCGTGATGGTCATCGATGACCCGGGCTGCAGGATGGCCGATACGTGTGCGGCGGCCTTGCTGCCCTCCGAGCGGTCCACCGCCGAGGCGTCGCCCCGGACGATGAAGTCACCGATGCCGTCCTTGCTGTGAGCCGACTCGTTCGTCGACCCGAACAGTCGCTCGCTATTGGTCTCGTTCTCGCAGAAGACCAGGTCCGGGACATCGCCCGCGGAGCTCCTGACGTACAGCCAGCGATCCCCGATGGCCGGGTGCGCGGTATGGGCAACACCGTCACGCACCTTCGTGATGCGCGGCGCCGTGCCATCCGTCTCCCAGGACCAGGTGTTGCGATACCACAGGTGCGGCAGGACGTGGATGGGTGCCGCGTCGGGTCCCCTGTTGGTGACCGTGATGCGGCAG
>JAPLBU010000238.1:0-3557 GCA_026392575.1 Actinomycetota bacterium
AGACGGCCACCGACTCGATCAAGGTCAGTACCGCAGCGTCCAGCGTGACGCTCGTTGTACCGCAGACCAACTACGTCAACACATCCGTGCAGTTGACCGCCAAGATCACCCCGGCGTCGGCGTCCGGTTCCGTCGACTTCTCCGTGAATGGCAAGTACCTCAACACCGCAAAGGTGGCCAACGGCGCGGCAGCTGTTACATGGGTGCCCAACTCCCTCGGCACGTTCACCATCGCTGCCAAGTACTCCGGCGGCAGCGGCGTCGCCGCTGGCACCGCGTCCAACAGCGTCCAGGTCACCCAGCAGCTCAAGGGCGACGTCATCACGATCAACCCCGCGGGCAGCGCCGGAGCCTGGGCGCCCGGAAACAGCGCCAGCCTGTACAACGGGGCGAGCGTCACACTCGGTACCTCCTCGGCATCCGGCTCGCCGGTGGCACTCAGCATCGCTGGACCATGCAGCCTGAGCGGAAACGTCGTCAAGGTCAACGGTGTCGGCGGTCCCTGCACTCTCACCGCGAGTACAAACGGTGGCAACGGCTACGCGCCCACGACCCAGCAGTACATCGTGCAGACCGTCGCCGGCCCGCAGACCGCGAAGGTGTCGGCACCTCAGTCGGGCAAGTACGCCAAGGGCAAGAAGCTCAATCTCAGCACCACCAGCACCGTCACCAATGTCAACCAGCCCGTGAAGTGGAAGGTCACGAGCGGAGGCTCGTACTGCAAGGTGATCAAGAGCGGTGGCTACTACAAGCTGAACCTCGTGAAGAAGGGTTCCTGCACGGTCAAGGGATCTGCGCCCGCGATCTCCAACCAGTGGACGGCCTACAGCACCACGCGCAACTACACGGTGAAGTAGGCCGACAGCGACTAGCCGACGTGCGCTGTCGGTGAGTCGTTTGCCGCCATGTCCTTCTTCGTCATGGTCACGAGGACGACCCAGATGATGCCGGCCACCGCGAGGATCAGGGCCCCCCACAGGAAGCCCTTGGTGAAGCCGGCCACCAGGGCGTCCGGTGTCGGGGCGTCGAGATTGTTGGCCACGACAAAGGCCGTGGTGGCCGATGCCGCGATCGTGTTCAGGAAGGCCACGCCGATCGAGCCGCCGATCTGCTGACTCGTATTGAGCACGGCAGATGCGACACCCGCGTCGTGATTGCCGATGGCGAACAGCGACACGGCCGACAGCGGTACGAAGACCAGGCCCATGCCGAGGCTGATGACGATCAGCGCCGGCAGGATGTCGCCCACGTAGACGCTCGTTGACGTCATGCGCGTCAGCAGAAGCATTCCGGTGATGGCCATGGCGAAGCCCGTCGCGGTGACCCAGCGAGGACCGAACCGCGGCAGCAGCTGGCTCGCCGCACCCGCGCTGATGATGACTCCGGCCGAGAAGGGCAGGAACAGCAACCCGGACTGCAGCGGCGTGTAGCCCAGAACGCCCTGGAAGAAGAACGTGAGGAACAGGAACATCGCAAACAGGCCGACGCCGACGAAGAATGAAGCGAGGTAGGCGCCGCCACGGTTCCGGTTCGCAAGAATGCGCAGCGGAAGCAGCGGGTGCGTCGTACGCGTCTCGATGATGATGAAGATCGCCAGGAGGAGAACACCCAGGCCCATGAACGACAGCGTCGAGGTCCCGTTCCAGCCCATGGTGTTGGCCTGCGTGATGCCGTAGACCAACGACACCAGGCCCGCCGTCGCAAAGATCGCGCCCGGAACGTCGTACTTGGTGTCGCCGGTCGCGCGCGACTCCTTGACGAAGGGGATCGCCAGGCAGATGGCAAGGATCGCGATGGGCACGTTCACGAGGAGAGTCCAGTGCCACGAGGCGTACTCCGTGAGGATGCCACCAGCAACGAGACCGATCGCCGCGCCACCACCAGAGATGGCGCCGAATACACCGAAGGCCTTGGCCCGCTCATGGGACTCGGTGAACGTGACGCTGATCAGCGACAGTGCGGCCGGGGCGAGCAGCGCTGCGAAGACACCCTGGAGGGCGCGGGCCGCGAACAGCATCTCCGCAGAGTGCGAGATGCCGCCGAGGAAGGACGCGGTCGCGAAGCCGGCGAGCCCGATGATGAACATCCGCTTGCGGCCCTGGTAGTCGGCGATGCGTCCGCCGAGCAGGAGCAGACCGCCGAAGGCCAGTGTGTAGGCCGTGATGACCCACTGACGGTTGGCGTCGCTGATGCCCAGGTCCTGCTGCATCGACGGCAGGGCGATGTTCACGATCGAGGAATCGAGGACGACCATGAGCTGCGCGATGGCGATGACGAACAGGGCCTTCCACCGTCGCGGATCCTGCTCGAAAGCGGCGGACATGGGAACTGCGGCAGTGGCGGACATCCTGCGAACCTAGCGAAGGGTTGCCTCACTAGCCAATCTCCGTGCGGCAGTTCCGCTACCAGCGGAGGCGCGCAATCCGCTCACTGGCAGATGAGCCCCTTCTTCGGAAGGGTCCCCTTGAGCAGGTACTCATCGACGGCACCATCTACGCAGCCGTTTCCATCGCCGTATGCCGTGTGGCCCACACCCTCATACGTCACAAGGCGGGCATTCGCGAGCTCCTTGGCGACCAGCTCACCCCACTGATACGGCGTCGCCGGGTCCTTGCGCGTCGAGACGACGAGGATCGGGTTCGAACCCTCGGCGCGCGTCTGAGTGACAGGCTCGCTCGTCGCCGGCCAGTCCTTGCATGGCAGCAGGCCCCACGCGAGTGACTCGCCGAACGTTGGTGCCGTCTTCTGCCACTCGAGTGCCAGCGCCTTCACGTCTTCGACGGTGCCCGTGAACGGACGATCGAGGCACGTCACCGCGTAGAACGCATCTGACGAATTGTCGAGGTACCGGCCGTCCGGTCCCCGACTGATCCGATCGTCGAGAATCCGGAACATGCGGCTGGGATTTCCCGAGTTCATCGCCTGGGCGAGCGCAGCGCGCAGACGCGGGTAGTCGTAGCCGGGGAAGTAGAGGTTCGCCAGTACGGCGTAGGTCGCGAGCGGCTCGTTGAGGTCGCGGTCACCGCCTGGCAGTGGCTTGGCATCGAGGCTTGCAAGGAAGTCCTGTAGCTGCCCCACGGCCTGATCGACGCTTCCCGACAATGGGCAGTCCGAATGCGTCAGACAGTCGCGCGCGAAGTCGCGCACGGCAACCTCGAACGCATCGGCCTGGCCCTTGGTCACCTCGACGAGGTCGAGGCTTGCCGGCAGCACTCCGTCAAGCACCATCCGTCCGACGCGATCGGGGAACAGCTCCGCGTAGGTTGCACCGAGCATGGTCCCGTAGGACTTTCCCAGGTACGTGAGGGTGTCGTCCTTAACCAGCGCCCGGGCCAGATCGAGGTCATGCGCCGAGTCCGCTGTGCCGATATGGGCGAAATCCGGTGCAGCGTCCTTCGCACACCCGCGGCCGGGGATCATCGAATCGTCCACGATCTGCTGCTCCTCGGCGGCGTCGTCCGGCGTCCCGTCCGCGGCAGTGAGGTCGTCGATCTGCTGGTCGGTCATGCAGCGGATCGGGTCGCTATGGCCGACACCACGCGGATCGATGCCGACGA
>JAPLBU010000238.1:3581-8432 GCA_026392575.1 Actinomycetota bacterium
GGCCGCCTGCGCGTAGTCGACGGCGCTGCCACCTGGGCCACCCGGATTCACGAACAGCGAGCCGATCTTGTCCCCCGTCGCCTTCACCCGGGTGATCGCGAGGTCGATGGTCTCCCCGGTCGGATCGGAGTAGTCGAGGGGAGCGGTGATCGTCGCGCAGTCGGCGCTTCCGCAGTTCGTCCACTTCACCTTCTGGTCGTAGAAGCGGGACAGGTCGGGGGTCGGCTCGGCGCTTCCCGCCGCTGCACTCGCCGACGCGCCGGGGGAGGCGGAGGAACTTGGCATGTCAGCGGAGGGGACGGCTGAGGGGACCGTCGGCGAGGGTCGGGTCGGGGCCACCGCCTCCGGCCCACCGAACAATCCGCACCCCGCCAGGAGGGGCACGGCGGCAAGGATCGAGACCAGGGCGATGGCGAACTGACGGCGAGGTCTCATGAGTCGTACCGTAATGCGGTGACCAAGCCGCGCCGCGACCCCGCCGAGGTGGCCGCCCTCATTGAGCAGGGCGTCGCCCGCGGGCTCGACCTCGTTGACTCATTCCTCGCGGCCACCGGCAAGGGGCCGCGGGCCTCCAGCAAGGCCCTCGCAGTCGAGCATCGCAAGGCGGTGGCCGCCAACCGGCGCGAGGTCATGCGGCATCGCACCCGGGTGGGCGCTCTCAAGGGCGAGGTCACGGGCGGGGCTGTCGTCGCGGGCGTTGGAGGGGCCATCGGATTGATAGACGCAGCGACGGGGCCACCTAGTTCCCTCTGGCTGTGGTTCGGTGCTGCCGGACTCGGCCTGCTGGTGTCGATCCGTGCGCGGCTGCGGTTGCGGTCGGTCGGTCCGGCGCCGCGTGAGCTGGCGCTCGTCGGTCCGCCGCCGGCGATCCCCCGCGGGTCGGTCGGATCCGTCGAGATCAGTCGGTTCACGTCCGTTCGCGTGCAGGTGATGAACCTGACGCCGTCACTGGAGCGGCTGTACCCGGGGTCGGGTGAGGAACTTCGTGCGGCCGACAACGAGGCGGCCGGTCCGCTCACCGCCCTCGCAGAGCGTCTCGTCGTGCTGGACCAGCTGCAGCGCGAACTGCCGGGTACGTCTGCGGCTACCTCCGCAGCGAAGTCGGCGGAACTGGTGCGAGGCCGACTCGCGGAGGGTTGCGCCACGTACGACGAGCTGCTCGCTGCAGCTGCGCGGCTGCTCGCCGCACCCGACATGGCGCGAAGCACTCAGGAGATCCTCACGCCCGCCATCAACGCGATGCTCGCGTACGCACACGGACTGCAGCGCGCTGCCGACCTGTAACGGTCCGAGGACTCTTGTCGCTTTTCTGGTCTGCAACTAGTCTTAATACATGCCCGCCACACCTGAGACATCCATCGGCATCTACGAGCTCAAGACTCACCTCAGCGCAGTCCTCGAGCGGGTCGCCGCGGGTGAGACCGTGACCGTCACGAGGCACTCCACCCCAGTCGCCTACATCTCCCCCGCCACAGCGGGCTCCCGTTCGCCTGCCGAGGCCGCGGCAAGCCTGCGCAGTAGCCGCGCCGAGCGCTCGCTCGAGGGCACGTCGCTGCGTGAACTCATTGACGAAGGGCGAAAGCATTGATGCCTCTGGTCGTCGATGCGTCCGCCGCCCTCTCGTGGGCCTTTGCCGATGAGAGCAGCAGCCAGACAGACCGTGTCCTTGATGCCGTGATCACTGGCGGGGCACTGGTGCCAGCGCTCTGGCACGTTGAGATCGCGAATGCGCTGGTGATGGCACACCGGAGCGGCCGGATCTCCGCAGCTGATCGGAGTCAGATCCTGCGCGACCTGTCCGACCTTGACATCCGCACTGACGTGCACGTCCCCGTCCCTGAGCGTTTGTGCTGGGCCGCGGACACCTATCGACTCAGCGCCTATGACGCTTCCTACCTAGTGCTCGCCCTCGACCGTGGAGTGGCCCTGGCGACCTCGGATCGCGAGTTGCGTTCAGCGGCACGGAAGGCCGGCGTCACGCTCGTCTGACCGACGGCATGCCGACGGCAACGGAGCGGCGCAGGATCTCCGCGAAGTCCTCGAACTCCTCGCTGCGCGTCGATGTGCGCCGGTGCACGAGCACGATGCGCCGACCCGGAGCCGGGTCGGCGAACCGTGCGACACCGAGCTGGGCGCCACGCGTCTCCACCTTCACGGCACTGTCCGGCAGGAATGTCATGCCGAGGCCAGCGGAAACGAGTTGCACGATCGTCGACAGGGATGCTGCCCGGGCGTTGGTCTCGCCTGCGTTGGCAACCCCAGACGATAGGCAGACCTCGACCGCCTGCTCGCGCAGGCAGTGGCCCTCCTCGAGGAACAGCAGTTCCTCGTCGCGCAGTTGCGACGGCAGGATGCCGGTCGCTCCTGCCCAGCCATGCTCGGCGGGTACGGCGAGCACGAAGTCCTCGTCGTAGAGCGGCTCCGTGGAGACACGCGCGTCTGAGACCGGCAGGGCCATGATGGCAACGTCCAGCCGGCCGTCGGCGAGACCGGCCAGGAGCCGGTCGGTCTGGTCCTCGTGCACGTGCAGCTGTAGGTCCGGGGCTTCGAGGTGAACGGCCGGGAGGAGCGAGGGCAGCAGGTAGGGGGCGATGGTGGGGATGACGCCCAAGTGCAGGGGCCCACTGAGCCACGAGTCCGGCAGGGCTGCGGCACGGAAGGCATCGACGGCATCGACGGCGGCGCGGGCGAGCGGCAGGAGGAACTGACCGTCAGCGGTCACGAGGACCTTGCGGGGATTGCGCTCGATCAGCTGGACGCCGAGGTTGGTCTCCATCGTCAGGAGCGACTGGCTGAGCGTCGGCTGGGACACTCCAAGCGATGCGGCGGCATCGCGGAAGTGCTGGAACTCGGCCACCGCGACAAACGCCCGCAACTGGGCGACGGTGGGGGTGGATCGCATCGACCCATGATAGGGAAACACTATCGAATGCTGCAAACTAGATGATTTGCCTTATGGATATCGGGTCCATAGCGTTGCCACTGTCAGATCCACCCAATCAACTTGAGGATGCGGAATGTCAATCCTGAACTCCGAGATCAAGCCCTTCACGGCAACCGCCTACAAGAAGGGTTCTGCCGACTACGTGACCGTCTCCGACGCAGACCTGCGCGGCAAGTGGTCCGTCGTGTTCTTCTACCCGGCCGACTTCACGTTCGTCTGCCCGACCGAGCTCGGCGACATGGCCGACCTCTACAGCGACTTCCAGAAGCTGGGCGTCGAGATCTACTCGGTGTCCACCGACACCCACCACGTGCACAAGGCCTGGGCTGACGCGTCCGACACCATCGGCAAGATCCAGTACTTCATGATCGGTGATCCGTCCGGCACCGTCACCAACAACTTCGAGAACATGCGCGAAGGCCAGGGCCTCGCTGATCGCGGCACCTTCCTCGTCGACCCGCAGGGCATCATCCAGTACCTCGAGATCACGCCCGAGGGCGTCGGCCGCAACGCCGCTGAACTGCTGCGCAAGATCAAGGCCGCGCAGTACGTCGCCTCACACCCGGGCGAGGTCTGCCCGGCCAAGTGGGAGGAGGGTGACGCCACCCTCGCCCCCTCGATCGACCTCGTGGGCAAGATCTGACGCTTACGCCTCACGGCTGGGGGTCCGACCACATCGGGCCCCCAGTCGCCCACCCCGCACCACCAACCCGCGGAGCCCCTCATGCTTGACCCTGCCACTACCGCACAGCTGAAGAGCTACCTCGAGAAGATCGTCATGCCGATCGAGCTCGTGGCCTCGCTTGACGACAGCCCGAAGTCGGCGGAGCTGCAGTCGCTGCTCGACGAGACCGCCGCGCTGTCGGACTCCGTCACCGTGCGCCGAGCAGACGACGATCCCCGCCGACCCTCGTTCGCAATCACCCGAACCGGCACCGACGTCAGCGTGCGCTTCGCGGGCCTTCCCATGGGCCACGAGTTCACGTCCTACGTACTCGCTCTGCTGCAGGTCGGCGGCCACCCGTCGACGGCGGCACTCGAGACACTGCAGCAGGTCGCCACCCTCGAAGGCGACTTCCACTTCGAGACCTACTTCTCGCTCACCTGCCAGAACTGCCCCGATGTCGTGCAGGCACTGAACCTCATGAGCGTCACGAATCCGCGCATCACCCACACCGCCATCGATGGCGCCCTCTTCCAAGGCGAGGTCGACGCCCGACAGGTCCTCGCCGTCCCCACGGTGTTCCTCAACGGCGAACTGTTCGAATCCGGCCGCATGAACCTTGAGCAGATCGTTGCGAAGCTCGACACGGGCGCGGCCGCCAAGGCCGCCGCGCGCATCGCCGAGAAGGAGCCATTCGACGTGCTGGTCGTGGGCGGTGGCCCCGCTGGCGCGGCCGCTGCCGTCTACGCCGCACGCAAGGGCATCCGCACCGGAGTCGCAGCCGAGCGCTTCGGTGGGCAGGTCCTCGACACGATGGCCATCGAGAACTTCATCTCCATCCAATACACCGAAGGTCCGAAACTCGCGACAGCGCTTGAGCAGCACGTCCTTGAGTACGGCGTCGACATCATGAACCTGCAGCAGGCGCGACGACTCGTCCCTGCCACCGAGCCAGGTGGGCTGACGACCATCGAGCTTGAGAGCGGCGCAACTCTTCGCTCCAAGACCGTCGTCATCTCAACGGGCGCGCGCTGGCGCAACATGAACGTCCCCGGCGAGACCGAGTACCGCAACAAGGGCGTCACGTACTGCCCGCACTGCGACGGACCGCTCTTCAAGGGCAAGCGCGTCGCCGTCATCGGTGGCGGCAACTCCGGTGTCGAGGCGGCCATCGACCTCGCCGGTGTGGTCGGGCATGTCACGTTGATCGAGTTCGACGGTCAGCTGCGTGCTGATGAGGTCC
>JAPLBU010000014.1:0-784 GCA_026392575.1 Actinomycetota bacterium
GGCTTCTCGCCCCACCACTTGTCATTGCGAACGAGGCTGACGTTCTGGCCCTGCTTGCGGCTCCCGAAGGAGTACGGACCGGTGCCAATGGGGTTGTCGTTGGTGAACGTGCCCATCTGCTCCGGCGTCATCTTCTCCCAGATGTGCTTGGGCAGGATGGGGATGACCAGACCTGGATCGAGAGCCTGCGGCTTGCTGAAGGTGACTTTCACGGTCGTGGGATCGACCGCCTCGGCTGACACGTAGTCGGTCAGGAACTGCGCGTTGATCCCGAGCTGGTTCTTCCCGATGGTGTCGAACGTGTAGACGACGTCGTCGGCGGTGAATGGCTCACCGTCCTGCCAGGTCACCCCGTCACGAAGGGTGTACGTGATGGTGTTTCCCTCGCGCTTGGAGTCGAGCGCCAGCGACGGCTCCTGCTTCAGGTCCAGACCGTAGTCGAGGAGCTTGTCGTAGATCATCGACTGGACCTCGATGGCCTCGGTCGTGACCGTGGTCAGCGGATTGAGGGTGTCGATATCGGACTTCCAGCCGACACGGATGGACTGGTCGCCGGCCGATGCGGTGGTATCCGGCGCGCATGCGGCCACGGACACGGGTATGGCGAGCGCCAGCAACAGGGCGGCCAGCCCACGCAGGCGATGACGTCGGGTCGGCTGGGCAGTCTGCATACTCACCATTAGCGGAGTCAAGCAGACCCTGTTGTGCCGGTCAAGCACATGGCCTCCCTCGTTTTCCGTTCCCCCGCCTAGAGAGATTGAACATCACACGAGGCCGCGAATCG
>JAPLBU010000014.1:826-3116 GCA_026392575.1 Actinomycetota bacterium
GACGTTCCATCGCTGTCTGCCAGGTTTGGGCTGTTTCCGGCACCGGGAAGCAGGCGTCCTGATCAGACGCAGATGGCCCTCGATGTCTGCCGATCGCCGATGCGGCGACTTCCGCCGCGCCAGCCGCAGAACGGTCGGTCTCGGCCCCGCCGCTCGTCACGACCGCGCGCCCCGTCGCGTCAGCGAGCTGCTGCCGGAACCAGGGATTGCTTGCACTGCCTCCGCTGACACGGATGAGGCCGCGATCGAATCCGTGATCTGCCAGAGTGGCCAGGCAACGCCGGCTCTCGAGCACGATCCCCGTGACCAGAGCACGCGCGATCTCTGCGGCACCGTGGCCCACGTGCAGTCCGTGCAGGGTGCCCGTGAGATCCGGCTCCCACAGCGCTCCTTGTTCGCCCGGAGCAACGTACGGCAGGAAGACCGGGACATCAGAACCGGCTCCGGCAGCAAGGTCAAGCAGAGTCGACTCATCCGCGATCCCGAGCACACCGGCGAGCCAGCGAAACGCCGCCCCGGTAGCCAGCAGATCCATCTCCAGACCCCATCGATCGGCCTCCACCATCGGCGTGACCANATCGGTGCTGGTCATCCAGGATGGGCTCATCCACGACGCCCAGCACGATGGTGCTCGTCCCACCGACATAGGCGACATCGCCTGAGGACGTGGCCCCCATGCCGATCGCGCCGAGCACCGAGTCAGCAGCGCCAAGGCAAACGGGAATACCGGGCGACAGTCCGAGTGCCGCGGCCGCGTCGTTTCCGAGTGGCTCGAGGTGGGTCGAGGGCAGGATGTCGGGCAACTCGAGGCTCACTCCGGAAACGTCGCGAGCAACGGCGAGGATGCGGTCGTCCCACACCCCGCGCGCCAGTGAGTACGCGCCGAAGCCGGTCGCGGTACTGGGATCCGTCGCCGGGCGACCGGTCAGCCACATGAACAGGTAGTCCTTCGCACCGAGCAGCAACGCGGACGACGCCACCCGCAATGGCTCGACCGCGCCCAGTCGATGGAGCATCGGCAGGAGATAGCGGCCATCGACCCACTGCCCCGTGGTCTCATAGAGGTGACGCGGGCCTACTCCCTCACGGAACGCATCACCCTCGTCGTCTGCACGAGCGTCCTCCCACGTGATCGCGGGGCCGACCGGGCGCCCCTCGGAATCCACCGTGACCAGGGTCGGGAGCATCCCCGACAGGCCGATCACGGCCCACGGTTCGTCAGCAGTCTGCGCGCGAATCTGCGCGACGACGGCAATGGTCGCGTCGATCCAATCGGCAGGCTGCTGCTCGGAGGATCCTGGCTCCGGTCGCGCTGTCGGGTAGGCGGCTGAGGCTCGTGCGACGACGGAACCCGACGCATCCATGGCGACGGCCTTCATCCCGGACGTGCCGAGATCCAGGCCTATCGCCAGGCCACTACCGAGTGCGGGCGATGACGGCGAGAGCATCAGCGGCTGCCTCCAGCGTCTGGTCGATGTCCTCGTCAGTGTGCACCAGCGAGACGAAGAGATTCTCCAGATGGCTGGGATGGAAGAGCACACCGCGGGTGAGCATTTCGCGATACCACTGGGTGAAGATGGCTTCGCCGGCGTTCGCCTCGGCATCGCGCCAGTTGCGGATCGGCACATCGCTGAACCAGACCTGGAACACCGTGCCGACTCCCTCGACGCGAACAGGGATGCCAGCAGCCTCCGCCAGCGACGTGAGGCCACTCGCGAGCCGGTAGCCCTTGTTGCGCTGCCGTTCGTACAGGCCCGGCTCTGCCAACAGGTCCATCGTCGCCGAGACCGCCGCACAGGCGACCACATTCGCGTTGTAGGTCCCCGAGTGCGAGTAGCGACCTTCGGCGATGATCGACATGACCTCGCGCGTACCGCCGATCGCAGCCACCGGGAAGCCGCCACCGAGGCCCTTGGCCATCGTCGTGATGTCCGGCATGACGTTGAACCACTCCTGCGCGCCACCGCGTGCGAAGCGGAATCCCGTGATGACCTCGTCAAAGATGAGCAGAGCTCCATGCTTCTGCGTCTCTGAGCGCAGGAGTTCGAGGTAGCCCGGCTCCGGCATGATGCAGCCGGTATTGAAGACGGCTGGCTCCGTGATGACGGCCGCCACCTGCTCACCGCGCTCGGCCATGACTGCGCTGAACGACTCGAAGTCGTTCCAGGTCAGGACAATGAGCGTGTCCTCGAGCTCGATGGGAACGCCGGGGCCGGACGGGACCGGACGGGGATGCCGCCAGTCGCCGGCCTTCGCCGGATCCACATGGTTTGACCAGTACACCGTGTCC
>JAPLBU010000014.1:3169-6950 GCA_026392575.1 Actinomycetota bacterium
CCTTCGAAGCGGATGACAAGTCGACGTCCCGTCACTGCTCGCGAGATTCTGATGGTCGAGCCCACCGCCTCACTGCCCGAGTTGGTGAAGCGCACCATCTCGACGCTCGGCACAGCATCGACGACCTTCTGGGCGGCCTCGATCTCTAACTCATAGGGAAGTCCGAAACACGTGCCCAGCCCGCGGACAGCATCGACGACCGCTTCGGTCACGACGGGGTGACGGTGCCCGAGAATCATCGGGCCAAGGCCCAGCAGGTAGTCGATGTACTCGTGTCCGTCGACATCCCGGATTCGCGAGCCCTGACCTTCGGCGATGAAAGGCGGATAGGGCTTCCACCCGAAGTAGGCGGTGCGGGCGCTGCTACCGGCCCCACCGGGAATGATCTCGCTTGCCCGGTTGAACAGCTCGCCGGACCGGGGGGCAAAGGTGGCGTACTCATGGTCGAACTGGGCGTCGAGATCGTGGGCCGTCATAAATCGGTAACTTATACTCTGCATACACAATCTACAAGACGGAACTGATACCGACGATCAGACGCCCGTCATGGAAGCGACCGTCCAGTCCTCGCCGTCTCTGGCGGTGAGCAGCCGACGCTCACGAGACCCGGAGAAGTAGAACGCGAATCTGCTGGCCGGGTACGTCTGCTGATAGCAGTCAAAGGGGACCCCCGACTGATCGAAGCTCACGCCCTTGATCGTCACCACCCGCTCGCGTGCCGATAGGTCGAGCAAGGACCGCTCCTCCGTGCTCGGGAGGGCAACTTCGAGGTACTGCTCCTCGTCGTCATCGGCGATCCCGTATTGCTCCCCGAGGTAGGAATACAGCGAGCCACCCGCGGCGAGCAGCCTCTCGTCGAGAGCTGGGACACGATGCAGGGGAAGCACCGCGCGCTCGACTATCACCGGCGAGCCCCCCATCAGCCGACGACGCACGACCTCCCAGACCGGCTGACCCTCGAGTATCTGGAGGGCCGCCGCGATGGTTGCGCCGGGGAGCCCAACGCGTAACCTGATCAACTCGGTCTGCAGTCCCCGCTTCGCATCGGCATCGCCCAGCGTGGTGAGCAGCCCGCCTGAGCGGCCCGGATCACTGAAGATCCGGGGCGTCGCGACAAAGGTGCCGACCCCCTGATGACGCTGGATGCGGCCGGCCCGTTCAAGCTCGTCGAGCGCACGTCGTACCGAGATCTGGCTCACGCCCGCGAGGGCGGCGAGTTCCGATGTCGACGGCAGCCGGTCACCGGGCTGCAGGTCCTGCTCCACGATCATCGACAGGACGGCATCCTTGACCACCTGATACCGGAGCAAGCGCGGCTCCGCGGGCGAGGTCATGGTGCCGAAGGTACCCGAGGTCCGGGTCCGGCGCCCACGTTGCAGAAGAGCCGCCCGGTCAGTCCCCCTGCGGGGACAACCGGACGGCTCGTCAGCGTGCTGTGACCGTCGGAGACGGGTGGATCAGGCCTTGTCCTCGGCCTTCGCCTCGGCTTCGGCTTCCTTCGCGGCTGCCTTGATGTCAGCAGCGACGACGTTGTCGACAGCGGACTCGACGACGCGGTTGGCCTTGTCGAGGGCCTTGCGGATCTCAACGACGGCCGGGTCGGACACCAGGGCGATGATGCCCGAATGGCCGGGCTCGATGGCGTCCTGAAGCTCCTCTGCGAGCTCCTTCTTGTGGTGCAGCTCGCGCACCTTGCCGGTTGCTGCACCCGCAGCACCCAGGACGATGGCGCTGCCGATGATCGACGGCGGGAAGATCACGCCGAGCACGACACCGCCGACGACGCCCCAGCCGAGGCCGCGACGCGTGCTGTGATCCGTGGCCTTCTGGACCTCAAGGGTGCCGTCCTCCTCGCGCTTGACGACGATGACGCTCTCGATCTCCAGGTGCCGGCCGTCCTCGACCGACTTCAGCAGCTCGTAGGCATCCCAGGCGGCCTGGGTGTCGTCGAAGTCGGCGACGAGCAGGGTGTAGGCGCCGTCGCTGACAGCGACAGCGTCGATGTTCATGTCCTCGGACATTGGTACTCCTTCAGTTAGTCGATGTGGAGGGGTGTAGGTCGTGCTTGGACGAACGGGTCAGGCCTTCTTCACAACACTGGACTTGAGCATCATCGGACCGAACCCATCGACCTTGCAGTCGATGTCATGGTCGCCCGATCCCTCGACCAGCCGAATGCCGCGCACCTTGGTGCCGACCTTGATCGATGTCGCACTGCCCTTGACCTTGAGGTCCTTGACAATGATGACGTCGTCGCCGTCGGCCAGCGGGTTCCCTACGGCGTCGCGGACAACATGGCCTGTCGGCTCATCATCCGGGGCACCCAGCGTCCATTCGTGCGCGCACTGCGGGCAGACCATGAGGCCACCCAGTTCATACGTGAACTCGCATGCGCACTCAGGACACGGCGGGGTATCGCTCACGGCCGCACGCTACCGCCCACGTCTAGGGGCGACGAGGGTAGGGAGGCCCTCAGCGCGCTGACAGGGCGAGGGCTGATGTGAAGGCAGCGACGACCTCGTCCTTGCTCCACGGCACGGGAGACTGCGTGATGAAGAAGTCGGCGAGCGCGAGGTCGGACAGCTGGTCGATGTCGGCCTCGGTGATCCCCAGGCTGCCGAGCACGGGGAAGTCGAGTTGGGCGAGCACCCGCTGAACGGCGCGCACGGCACGCGACCCGTCCTTGCTGCCGACGTCCGGCTCACCCACCGCATCGGGTCGAGCGTCTCGACGAGGACCAGGCCGATGGTGAGGCCATGCGGAACATGCTTGAGGCCGCCGATGGCCTGCCCGAGGGAGTGCTCGGCCGTGCAGTCGGAGATGTTCATCGTGAGACCGGCCATCATGCTGCCGCACGACATTGCCGCACGTGCGGCAGCGTCCGTGCCGTCGCGGTATGCAGCGACGATGCCCGGCGTCATCATGCGGATCGCCTCCAGCGCGATGGCATCGCCGATCGGGGTGCGGCACTTGGCGACCATGCCCGCGATCGCCTGTGCGAGCGCGTCGACGCCGGTGTTGGCGGTCATCGTCGGCGGCATGCTGTAGGTGAGCAGTGGATCGACAAGGGCGATCTGCGCGCGCAGGTTCGCATTGGCGATGCCGGCTTTGCGACCTGACTCCGGATCGGACACGACTGCACCACCGGACACCTCGGAGCCGGTGCCCGCACTAGTCGGAATCGCGATCAGCGGCACTGTTGCGACCGGATAGGTCGGGGCACCATTGATGAACTCTCGGAACGTCACACCCAGTTGGGCACCCAGGCGGGCGGCCTTCGCCGTGTCGATGACAGAACCACCACCGAGGGCAACGACCACGCCGGCACCAGACGCGGCCAGCGCTGCGATGGCATCGTCGACCATCGCGATCGTCGGCTCGCCGGCAGGCTTGTCGAAGCGGACGACGGTCAACCCGTCCGCCTTCGCCACATCCGCCAGCAGCGCTGCCACGGCCGGGTTGTGCACCTCGATGCCCTCGTCGACCATGAGGAAGACCTGATCCGTGCCAAGCTCGGCGATCGCCGCCGGCAGCGTCGCCCCCATGCCCTCGCCGAAGCGGATCCGGACCGGGAGGTGGTTGGCGAACGCCGGGATGACGGTGCTTGTCATGGTTCCTCGCTGGGTCGTCGTAGGAGGTGCGGTGCGGCCGATTCTGCTCCATCCGAGGCTACGTGGCGAACGCCCGGCCGAACGGGTGGGCGGTATCTCCGATAGCCAGATGAAGTGACCACTCCGGGCCCAGGGCCTCGAGCCACCGGATGCTCGCGGCCCCGTCGACC
>JAPLBU010000353.1 GCA_026392575.1 Actinomycetota bacterium
GCGAGGGGCGACGCATCGGCGTCCTCGTCGACCACCTCGTCGCGGGATCGAAGGAGACGCGCATCGCCGAGTCGGTGATGCAGGAGTGGACCGGTGATGTCATCGTCCTCGGTCATCCCTATGTCGATGTCTGGCAGGCCATCCGTCCGCAGGTCATTGGCATCGACGCGTGGCCGGTGATTCCGCGCGGCACGCCGTGGAAGGAGGGCATCTGCGATGCCCTCGGCTGGGGGAGCGACACCGGGCTCGCCTGGCGTCGCCTGCTTGGGCAGGTCCGTGACTACACCGATCTCGAGCCGTCACTGCTGGGTCGGGTCGAGGAGCTCATCGACTTCGTCACGGCGGAATAGGCGGCAGGCGCGCGTCCTGTTTCAGGGGCCTCGCAGGCGTACCGTGGAGGCAGCCGCAGGCCGGGGCTGAGGAGGACACCATGGGCAGTGCGCGATACGAAGGCAGGACGGCGATCGTCACGGGTGCCGGATCGGGCATCGGACGGGCGACGGTGGTGCGGCTGGTGGGCGAGGGCGCCCGCGTCGTCGGATGTGATCTCAACGGCGACGGTCTCGCTGAAACGGCGGTCATGCTCGGTGACCTTTCACCGGCGGCGACACTCCTCTCCGGCGACATCACCGATCAGGGATTCGTCGACAGCGTGGTCGCGGCCGCGGGCGGCACGGTCGACATGCTGGCGAATGTCGCGGGAATCATGGACCACTTCGTCCCACTCGGCGACGTCGAGGACGCGCTGTGGGATCGGGTCCTCGACGTGAACCTGACCGCGGTCATGCGCATGACGCGTGCGGTCATCCCGGGGATGCAGGCGGCCGGTGCGGGTGCCATCGTGACGGTGGCATCGAAGGCGTCGCTGGGCGGCGGCAGTTCCGGTGTCGCCTACGCGGCGTCGAAGCATGGCGTGCTCGGGCTGGTGCGGCACGTGGCGTACTTCTACGGGCCTGCGGGCATTCGTTCCAATGCGGTGCTGCCGGGCCCGGTCGAGACCGGGATCGGGGCATCTGCCGCGCCGACCGTCGGCTGGGCGATGGAGCGGGCAGTCCTGTCGATGGCGACGATGGGCGCGATGGCGGCTCCCGACCAGATCGCCAGCGCGATCTCGTGGCTCGGCAGTGATGAATCGATGAACGTCAACGGTGCTGTGCTGCTCTCGGACGGCGGCTGGTCGTCCGCCTGAGCGGATAGGTTGAGCTCGCGTGGGGGCTGGCCCAGCGCGGCATCGACACCCTCGTACTCGAGCGCGGAGAGGTGCTGCCGCGCGAGGCGCAGAACTGGTCGCCGGAGGCGGTATTCGTCGAGAAGCGCTACAAGCCGACCGAGACATGGCTCGACGACGAGGGCGGCGAGTTCCATCCGGGTGTCCACTACGTGGTGGGCGGGAACACCAAGGTCTACGGCGCGAGCCTGCCGCGGCTGCGGGAGCGCGACTTCGGCGAGCGGGTCTACCCGTCCGGAGTGTCACCGGCCTGGCCGTTCACGTACGCCGATCTCGAGCAGTACTACGGGCAGGCGGAGTCCCTGTACCGCGTGCACGGATCCGTTGGCGAGGATCCGTCCGAGCCCTGGCGCAGCAGCCCCTATCCCTATGGGCCGATGCCGCACGAGCCATACGTCGCCGAGACCATGCTGCGACTCGAGGCCCAGGGCCTGTATCCGTTCAGTACCTCGATGGGAATCGACCTGCGGCCGGGTGGCACGTGCATCCGCTGCCAGACCTGCGACGGATTCCCCTGCCGGCTGGGCGCGAAGTCCGATGCGGAGACGTGCGCACTCGGCCCAGCGCTCGCAGGTGGCAGCGTGCGGCTCCTGACGGGGGCTCGCATTCGCTCGGTCGAGGTCGGCGACGACGGCCGGGTCGTGCGGCTCCACGGCGACGTCGACGGCGAGCCGCTCGAGGTCTCCGGTGGATCCTTCGTGCTGGCGGCCGGGGCAGCGAACTCGGCTGCGATTCTGCTCGCCAGCCGCTCGGAGCGCTTTCCCACCGGGGTCTCGAACTCCAGCGGGCTGCTGGGGCGCAACTACATGGTGCACAACAACACGCACATCGCTGCGATCGATCCGCGCCGACGCAACGACGTGGTGTTCCAGAAGACGATGGCGGTTAACGACTACTACGAGGATCTGGGCGACGGCTATCCGGGCGGCACCATTCAGCTCATCGGCAAGGTCCAGGGTTCGATGATGAAGACGCACGCGACCCGCGCGCCGCTGGCTGTCCTTGACCGTGCGGCGCAGCGCAGCCTCGAACTGCTTGTCATGAGCGAGGACCTGCCATCGGTCCACAACCGCGTCACCGTCGACGCCGATGGTCGTATTCAGATCTCGTGGCGTCGCACGAACTACGACCGGCACGAGGCCCTGCTCGCGCAGGCCAAGCGCGTCCTGCGCAAGGCCGGCTACCGGGGAATCTTCGAGCAGCGGTTCACCATCGACATGAACAGCCACATGTGCGGCACAGCCGTAGCCGGCCATGACCCCGCCACGAGCGTGCTCGACGGCTGGTG
>JAPLBU010000011.1 GCA_026392575.1 Actinomycetota bacterium
AAGGCGAAGGAGTTGATGTAGTCGCCCATCGTCGGGATGAGGAACACGCCGGGGGCGAGAGTGATGACGGGAGCGGCCACCCCTGCAGCGTACGGCGATAGTGTCGCGGCATGCAGGTACACGAGTCTGTCCTTGATCTCATCGGCAACACCCCGCTGGTGCGGCTCCGCAGCGTGACCAAGGGGATCGTCCCGGAGCCCGGTCCGCTGGTGCTCGCCAAGGTCGAGTACCTCAACCCGGGCGGCTCGGTCAAGGACCGGATCGCGGTGCGCATGGTGGATGCGGCTGAGCGCGACGGCCTGCTGAAGCCGGGCGGCACCATCGTCGAGCCCACCAGCGGCAATACCGGCATCGGCCTCGCGCTCGTGGCCCAGCAGCGCGGGTACAAGACGGTCTTCGTGTGCCCGGACAAGGTCAGCGAGGACAAGCGCAACGTGCTGAAGGCATACGGAGCCGAGGTCGTGGTCTGCCCGACCGCCGTCGATCCAGAGGACCCGCGCTCGTACTACAGCGTCAGCGACCGACTGGCCCGTGAACTGCCCGGTGCCTGGAAGCCCGACCAGTACGCCAACCCGAACAATCCGCTGTCGCACTACGAGACGACGGGTCCGGAACTGTGGGAGCAGACCGACGGGCGCATCACGCACTTCGTCGCCGGCGCGGGAACGGGCGGCACGATCTCCGGCGCGGGGCGGTACCTCAAGGAGATGAGCGACGGCCGCGTGCAGGTGATCGCGGCGGATCCCGAGGGCTCGGTCTACTCGGGCGGCACCGGTCGCCCCTACTTGGTCGAGGGTGTCGGCGAGGACTTCTGGCCTACGACGTACGACGCCGCGATTCCGGACGAGGTCATCGCGGTCTCGGACAAGGACTCGTTCGAGATGACGCGGCGGCTGGCGCGCGAGGAGGGCCTGCTCGTCGGTGGCTCATGCGGCATGGCCGTGGTGGCCGCCCTTCGTGTCGCAGCGACGGCCGGGCCGGATGACGTCATCGTTGTGCTGCTGCCCGATGGCGGCCGCGGCTACCTCTCGAAGGTCTTCAACGATGATTGGCTCAGCCGCTACGGCTTCCTGCGTTCGGACAGCGAAGCGACGGTCGGCGACGTTCTACGCGGAAAGTCCGGCGGGCTTCCTTCCTTCGTGCACACGCATCCCACCGAGACCGTGGCGATCGACATCCTGCGCGAGTACGGCGTCTCGCAGATGCCCGTCGTCCGCGCCGAGCCGCCGGTGATGGCGGCGGAGGTCGTCGGCTCCGTCCTCGAACGTCAGCTGCTCGACGATCTGTTCAACGGCCGGGCTGAGCTCGCTGACAAGGTCGACGAGCACATGTCACCGGCATTGCCGATGGTCGGCGCGGGCGAGACGGTGCAGGCCGCCGTCGATGCACTGCAGGCTGCGGACGCGGTTGTGGTGGTCGACGACGGCAAGCCGACGGGCGTCGTTACGCGACAGGACGTGCTCGGCTACCTGTCGCGCTGATGGACAAACCCGTCGCGGATGGTGCGGTGCTGCGACCGACCGTGCGGGTCCTTCTTCTTGATGCGCGCGACCGCGTCCTGCTGTTTCTGATGAACAGTGATGACGGGCAGGTGTTCTGGTGCCCTCCCGGCGGTGGCGTGGACCCGGGGGAGACCCACGAGGAAGCCGCAGTCCGTGAACTCGCCGAAGAGACGGGCTGGGCGGATCCGGTCATCGGACCCGTGATCGGCCATCGCCGCCACGTGGTGGCGTGGAGCGGCGTGACGTACGACTGCCGCGAGTGCTGGTTCCTCGCCCGCGTCGGTCAGCTAGCCGTCAGCGATACCGGTTGGACGGACGAGGAGCGGGTCGACATGACGGATCACCATTGGTGGACGCTCGACGAACTGTCGTCAACGTCCGAGCGCCTCGTACCGGCGAACCTGTCCCGCGTCGTGGGGGACCTGCTGGCCGACGGGCCGCCGGCAGAGCCCTGGACCCTCGCCGTCTAACCCCCGCCGAGTGGCAGAGGTACGGCTAGGTGATGGAGAGGTCGGGGTTCTCGAAAAGGATGAGGGTCGACCCGACAACCGGATCGGCGATGGCCGACGCAAGGCCACCGGGGACCACCATGCGACTCATGTCGATGCGCCCGCCGAGGTCGCGCGCCTTCTGCTCCGCATTGGACAGCGATGGGACGGCGATGACGATGTTCCATGACGGAGGCATTTCGCCCTGTGCTGCGGAGATGCTCGCGTGCATCCTTTCACCGCGGCCGAGCATGCCGCCGCCCTCGGGGCCGGCGGGTGTGAGGTCAAACTCGAGGACCTTCGCGTAGAAGGCCGCCGCCTCGGCCGGTGCGGGTGACTGGTGATCGAACCAGGAAGGGGCGTTCAGACTCCAGAAGGCACCGAAGCCCGCGAACGCGTTCTCCTGCCACAGTCCGAACACGGCACCCGTCGGGTCCGTGGCGAGCGCCATCGTGCCGGCATCCATGACCGGCATCGGTGCCATGAACACATCTCCGCCGGCATCGGTGATGCGCGCGACAGATGCGCCGATGTCGTCGGTGGCGAAGTATGTGCACCACATGCCGACACCCTCCGGCTGCGCCATCAACGCGGCGACGGGTTGGCCGTCGAGCATCGCCATCGTGTAGTAACCCGTCTCGGGGCCACCGATCTCGAAGGTCCACCCGAAGAGCCCGCCCAGGAAGGCAATCAGTTCATCACGCTGCTCGGTGTCGGCGACGGCGATATCGAGCCAGCAGGGCTGGCCGTTGACGAAGGTATCGGGCATAGGGGCTCCTCAGTCGCGTCCCCTGACCCTATGGCGACGACGTATT
>JAPLBU010000142.1 GCA_026392575.1 Actinomycetota bacterium
AGTACACATTGGCGAACGCATCGACGCCGACGAACGTCGCGGGGCGTCGGGTGCCCCAGTCGGCTCCCATCGGGTAGTAGATCTGCCCGAGCGGCTGGTACACCGTGCCGCCGGGTGCCGCATAGGGCGGTGACGGGAAATCCACGACGGCCAGCGCGCGATAGACGATGTCGGCGTTGAGGAACAGCGCCTCCGGCACGGGCCGATCCGCGGCTCGCAGCAGACTGGCCGCCCACCACAGGTGCTCCACGTTCTGGATGTAGTCGGGGTTGACGATGCCGTGGTTGGTGACGGTGCCGTCCTCGTTGGCATTCGTGCCCGGCAGTCGCACGTCAAGCTGAACGCCGTTGACCTTCTGAGGGTTGTGCAGGTCACCCGGACGAGCAAAGGCGGCGATGGCCATGCCGATCAGTGAACTGCGCCAGCGGCCAGCGCTCCCATACTTCGGCATCATCGACAGCGCGAGAGCGGGCGCCATGAGATCCCACGAGACAGCATCGGACTGCGAGTCGCCGGGCGTGATCTCCTGACCCAGCCGATTGCGGAAGTATCGCGGCCCGCGTGCCGTGGCGTAGTCGGCCTCGCTCACGACCATGGCGGCCACGTACGAGCGCTCCTGGGCGTTGAGCTCATCCCAGAGCAGCCAACCGGCCTGCCCGACGGTGGCGGCCCAGAGCGCTGACTGCCACGTGTTTCCCCAACCACCGGGGGAGAGGGCACCGTGCTGACAGGCCAGTGAGCGGATGTGCCAGCGCGCGTAGTCCAGCAGTTCGCGGCGCGAGATGCCGTTGGTCGTCTTCCACTTGGTCGTCGTCAGCATGATCGCCGCCGCGAGCGCCGAGTTCGCCGAGCGCCGGATCGACTCCTCGATCGTGCGGTGCGTGCTGAGCGGGTCGTAGTACGGACGGCCAACGCGTGACTTCAGTCGCTTGGTGAGGTCGTTGGTCATGACGTAGCGCAGGCCGTCTTGCACGGTCGCAAGGATCTCGGCGTTGCCGGGAATGCTCGTCGTGCCCGGCGGCGTGATGGGAGGACGCACCTTTGCAGCAGCGATCGCGCCGTACCGCTCACCGGACGTCGTCGCACTCGGGCAGTGACCGAGGCCCGTCGTCTGATTCCCGACCAGCGGGACCTCGCCCTCGGTGAGTGGATGTGTCTCGCTGGTTGTCTTGCGGACATGCTCAAGTCCTGCCCCCAGCACCCACTCGGAGCGGGCTCGAACGAAGCCCGGGTCGTCCCGACCGTCGCGATCCCAGTCGCCCGCCACCGGCAGGTCGCCGACCGCGCCGAAGGCGAACTGCAGCACCGCCGCGTGCACATCGCGCATCATCGTCACGTCGATGTGCTGTCCGACGAACGATGGCTTCTTCGTGATCCCGGTCAGGCGCAGGATCCACTGATTGCCGCGCACCACGCCGAGGTCATCGCGTCCATCGCCATCCCAGTCACCCACCACGGGGATGTCACCTGCCTGACCGAAATTGTCGACGGCCGACGGCTTGCCGTTCGCGCGCTGCCAGTGCCATTCGCCATTGCGAAAGACGCCGATA
>JAPLBU010000021.1 GCA_026392575.1 Actinomycetota bacterium
GCGGATCGACGCATGCCTCAGCCGCCTGGAGCAGCACAGCCACAGCTGGCTCAAGTCGAAGCGGGATGTCATCAGAGGTCACCACCGAGGGCACCCCCGCCGAGGTCATCGCGCGCTGGATCAGGGGGATAGAACGGGCCGAGCGAACCAGCACGGCCATCTGCGACCATGCCAACTGATCCTCAAGATGCGCTCGGCGCATCTGCTCGGCCAGATGAGCCGCACGCGATGCCTCACTGTCATACAACTCAACGGCTACCGTATCGGCTCGACCCCCCAGAACCGGCACCTCAGTCGTAGGATGCCGATGGGCATGCACCTGCTCGGCGCTCAGGGAGCCAATCGGCCTCGTACCGAGCAGTGCACTGGCCGCCGCCCTAATATTTGGCCCGAATCTCCTGGTCCGCTGCAGGATCACTGTCGGAGCCAGGTCATGTGCACTCGTGCGGAACTGCTGCGGGAAATTCAGTATCCCTTTGACATCGGCGCCACGGAAAGTATAAATTGCCTGATCTGGATCCCCGACGACCACCAGTGAGGTTCGCGGGCCGACCAAGGCCCGCAGTAGGGCCACCTGCAGCGGGTCGGTGTCCTGATACTCGTCGACGTAGATCGCCCGGTACTGGCGGTGCAGGATCTCGGCTACTGCGGGCTCATGCGCTCGGACAAGGGCGCGGAAGAGCAGCTCGCCGTAGTCCATGACGTTCTCAAGGACCATGACCTCCTGCTCCTGGCGGGCCAACTGCCCGACCGCCACCCAGGCCGGGCGGCCCGAGGCGGCGCCGATGCGACGCAGGTCGCCGTCCTCGAGGCCCACCTCCCTCGCTCGGGTGAGCACCGCCCGGACCTCGTTCGCGAGTCCGAGGGTCGGCAGGGCGCCGACGAGGTCATCCGGCCAGTCGATCGAGCCGTCGGCGACCGCACCACGGAGCAGCTCGCGGATCCGGACGTCCTCCTCGGCCCCGGACATGAGGCGTGGCGGGTCGAGGTAGTCCTCGCGCGAGTCGGTGCGCCGAAGCAGGGAGTAGGCGAAGGAATGGAAGGTCGCAACGGTGGGGACGATCCCGCCGCCCAGCCGGGCCGTGACGCGGTCGCGGAGCTCGAGAGCGGCCTTGCGACCGAATGTGAGCGCCAGCACGGCATCGGGAGCGAGGGGGTGGTCCGGATCCGACAGCCGCTCGCTGATGGCCTCCACGATCGTGGTGGTCTTGCCGGTGCCGGGGCCGGCGAGCACGAGCATCGGCCCCTGCCGGTGGGCCACGACCACCCGCTGCTGCTCATCGAGAGCGGCGGGGGCAGCCGGGACGGCCGGGGAGGTGTCCAGCCGCCACTTCATGTGCCATGGATACCACCCGGGTCCGACACCTCGGGTGCACGGTCTGGGACGATCACCCGGTGACCGTCGACGCCCCGATCCCGAGCGAGGCCGGCGAACAGCCGACCTCGATCGTCATCGAGGACGGGGTGATCCCCCGGCGGCTGCGCCGACCACTGGATCTGGCCCGCTTCGTGCTGGCCCTGGTCATCAGCGCCGCCATCGTCCTGGTTGCGTGGTTCGCCACGAGCACCGCCGCCGGTCTGGACAGCGACATCTCATCGGGGGCGTCGCTCCTGCCCTCCGTCGTCGTGCTGGCCCTAAACATCATCGGCGGCATCGGCACCCTCGGCCTCCCGATCGCCGTCGCCGTCACCCTCACCCTCCGTCGCCGGCTGCGCCAGCTGTTCGACGCCTTCGTCGCCCTGCTGATCGCCGTCATCATCCTGACGCTGGCGTCGTATGCACTCGCCAACGGGGATCTGCCGAGACTGCTGGCCGCGCTCGCTGGCTCGACCAGCCCCGACAGCGTCGCGACGGCCCCGATCCTCGGTGGCCTGGTCGCCTTCGTCACCGTCGCACGGCTGATGAGTCGGCGGCCCTGGAACGCACTGACGGTCCTCGTCA